>NZ_JBYSZA010000003.1:0-55723 GCF_058786735.1 Pseudomonas sp. FW305-7 | reverse complement strand
CGGCCTGACAGCCGACCAGTCTCTAGCAGATTGCATACGATCCAATTGTAGGAGTGAGCCTGCTCGCGATGACGGCCTGACAGCCGGCCAGTCTCTGCTGGTTGTACTCCACCCCTGTGGGAGCTGGCTTGCCAGCGATGGCGGCCTGACAGCCGACCAGTCTCTAGCAGACTGCATACGATCCAATTGTAGGAGTGAGCCTGCTCGCGATGACGGCCTGACAGCCGGCCAGTCTCTGGCGGGTGAACCTGTTTCAAACTGTGGGAGCGGGCTTGCTCGCGAAGGCGGTGTGTCATTTGGCGATGATGTTTACTGATCCACCGCTTTCGCGAGCAAGCCCGTGCCCACAGGGGTCAGCTGCGTGGCGCTGGTGGTGTCACGTCGACGTTATCCAGCACGCGGTTCACCGCCAGTTCGGCGAGCATGATGATCTGCTGGATCGCCAGAATCGTGCGGCGCTGCGGGAGGTCGATGTAGGCGGCAACGTCACTGCTCATGAGGCTGGCTTGTGCCAGTGATTCGCAGGCGTGCACCAGCAGGCTTTCGTTGTCCTGGCCCGGGGCGACCTGGAACATGGTGCTGGGTTTGTGGAAGCGCAACGTTTGTGCGTTGGGTTGGAAGTAGTGGTCGAGGGCGCGATCGGCGGCTTCGTGGAATTTCTTCGAGCCGGGGAATTCGTAGGGTGTGGTGTTTTCCGCTTCAGGCGGATTGGGGGTGTGTTTGATCATAGAAAATGTACTCGCGGCAAGTTGAGTTGAAGCTGCCACTTCTCGTTTTCCAGACGATAGGGTGGCAGCTGTGCGCGGACTGGAAAAACCGGCCAACTTACCAAAACCGGTAGGCCCAAGGGCCTCCCGCGCACAGCCGCCATAACATTGCGAGCAGAAAAAGCGCCGCAGTATGCCATGAGCTTTGGTAGTTGAAATCGGGTTTTCCAGACCCGTTCGCTGATTCGTCAGCGACACCCAAACCCTACCCACCGCCCTTCCGACGAGCAACCTGCAAAACACGTCGGAAATATCCGCGAAAACGCCCAAATGTAGGAGCTTCCGTAGGCTGCGATCTGTTGATTTTTAAACACCAACATCAAAAGATCGGAGCGTGCGGCAGCTCCTGCACGGGCCGGTGAGCTGTTTAAAAAACATCTGGCCACGCGAACCCTGTGGGAGCTGGCTTGCCAGCGATGGCTGCCGGACAGCCGGCCAATTTCTAGCAGACTGCCCACCCTGCCAATCACCGAAATCAGTTGGCGACGCGAGCCCCGGCAAGGCTGCCGCTGAGCTCATAAGCAGCCAGTTCCGCCTGATGCGCCGCGAGTATTTCTGGCAGCGAACCGCGCAGGTACTCGACCCAGGTCTTGATCTTCGCATCAAGGTATTGTCGCGAAGGGTAGATCGCATACAGGTTGAGTTCCTGCGAGCGATAGTTCGGCATGACTCGCACCAGCGTGCCGTTGCGCAGGCCTTCGATCGCCGCGTACACCGGCAGGACGCCGACGCCCATGCCGCTGGTGATCGCGGTTTTCATCGCGTCGGCGGAGTTCACCAGAAATGGTGAGCTGTTGATGGTGACCATTTCCTGGCCTTCCGGGCCGTCGAAGGCCCACTTCTCCAGCGGGATCACCGGGCTAACCAGGCGCAGGCAGGCGTGGTTGAGCAGGTCGCTGGGCTTTTGCGCGCAGCCGTTGGCTTTCACGTAGGCCGGTGAGGCGCAGACGATGCTGTAGGTGATGCCCAGGCGTTGCGAGACGAAACCGGAGTCCGGCAGTTCGCGGGCCAGCACGATGGAGACGTCGTAGCCTTCGTCGAGCAGGTCCGGCACGCGGTTGGCCATGGTCAGGTCGAAGGTCACGTCGGGGTGGGTCTTGCGGTAGCGGGCGATGGCGTCGATCACGAAGTGCTGGCCGATGCCGGTCATGGTGTGCACTTTCAACTGCCCGGCGGGGCGGGCGTGGGCCTCGCTGGCTTCGGCTTCGGCTTCTTCGACGTAGGCGAGGATCTGCTCGCAGCGCAGCAGGTAACGCTTGCCGGCCTCGGTCAGGGCGATGCGCCGGGTCGTGCGGTTAAGCAGTCGGGTTTGCAGGTGGGCTTCCAGGTTGGAGACCGCGCGCGAAACGTTGGCGGTGGTGGTGTCGAGTTGCACGGCGGCGGCGGTGAAGCTGCCGGCTTCGGCCACGCAACTGAAGGCGCGCATGTTTTGCAAAGTGTCCATGGGGTGCTCTCAAGGGAGATGGCAAATTGTGACACGAAGTTTCGAGGGCTGAGACCCAGACTTAAGGATTATCTCGTTAACCGTAACAAAGATTCACAGAAATCCCAGCTTATCGCCGTACAGGGCGTTCCATAGAATTGCGCCGATCCGATGTAGGCGCTGCCGCAGGCTGCGATCTTTTGATTTTGTTTTAAGGGAATCAAGATCAAAAGATCGCAGTCTTTGGCAGCTCCTACAGCGAGTCCTCGCCTTATCCTCTTCTCAGGAATTCGCAGCTGTGCCGCGTCGCATCAACAGAGCGCTTTTGCCGCTCAGTGTTCTGGCTTTTACCCTGGGTCTCAGCGGCTGCATTTCAACGCAAGGAATTGCCCCGCATAGCAAGGCATTGGAAGCCGACGCACTGGCCACCGACGAGGCCATCGCCCACGCCGCCCGTGACGCAAACTGGCCCACCGCGCAATGGTGGCAAGCCTACGGCGACCCGCAACTGAATCGCTGGATCGACCTCGCCGTACAAGACAGCCCGAGCATGGCCATGGCCGCTGCGCGGGTGCGTCAGGCCAAAGCCATGGCCGGTGTCGCCGAAGCGGCCGAGTCGTTGCAGATCAATGGCGAGTCGACGCTCAAGCGCCACAACTGGCCGACCGATCAGTTCTATGGCCCGGGCGAGCTGGCCAACACCACAACCTGGGACAACAACGCCGCGCTCGGTTTCAGCTATGCGCTCGACCTCTGGGGCCGGGAAAGCAATGCCAGCGAACGCGCGGTGGATCTGGCGCACATGAGCGCCGCCGAAGCGCGGCAGGCACAGCTCGAATTGCAGAACAACATCGTGCGCGCCTACATCGAGCTGTCGCTGCATTACGCCCAGCGCGACATCGTCGCCGCGACGCTTGCGCAGCAGCAGCAGATTCTCGATCTGGCGCAGAAGCGTTTGAACGGCGGGATCGGCACGCACTTCGAAGTCAGCCAAGCGCAAACGCCGCTGCCGGAAACTCATCGGCAACTGGATGCGCTGGACGAAGAAATTGCCCTCAGCCGCAACCAGATCGCCGCACTGGCCGGCAAGGGACCGGGTGCGGGCGCGCAATTGCAGCGACCGACGCTGTCCCTTGGCGCAGCGCTGAAGTTGCCGTCAGCGCTACCGGCCGAACTGCTCGGGCAACGCCCGGACGTGGTCGCCAGTCGCTGGCAAGTGGCGGCGCAGGCACGCGGAATTGATGTTGCGCACGCAGGGTTTTATCCCAACGTCGATCTGGTCGGCAGCCTCGGCTACATGGCGACCGGGGGCGGCGCGCTGGAGTTTCTGACCGGCAAGAAACTCAATTACAACGTTGGCCCTGCGATCTCGTTGCCGATCTTCGATGGTGGGCGTTTGCGTGCTGAATTGGGTGAGGCCTCGGCCGGTTATGACATCGCCGTCGCGCATTACAACCAGACGCTGGTCAACGCGCTGAAGAACATCTCTGACCAGTTGATCCGCCGTGAGTCGATGGACAAGCAGCAAGGCTTTGCCGCCGAGTCCGTGGCCACGGCGCAGAAGACTTACGACATCGCGATGATCGCCTATCAACGCGGCCTCACCGATTACCTCAACGTGCTGAATGCGCAGACGCTGTTGTTCAAGCAGCAGCAAGTGCAGCAGCAGGTGCAGGCGGCGCGGTTGACCGCGCATGCGGAGTTGGTGACGGCGCTGGGTGGTGGGCTCGGTGCTGGCAACGATGTGCCGACGGCCGAGAAAACCGCAGTCCCGAAAACCCCGGCACTCCTGCGGTGAACACCCAATTCACTACGCAAACCCCTCACCACAAAAATTGATGTTTGCCACAGAAAACTCTTCAGTCCTCAATCATTGAGCAAGACCAAATGACTCCCTTGCCCGCACCTCTACGCTGGCTCTACTCCCTGGAATGGCGTCGGGGTTTGTTTGACTGGGCGCGCAGCGATGGCGTGACCTGGGTGTATATCTTCAAGGTGTTGCTCGCCGCATTCCTCACTCTGTGGCTGGCCATGCGTCTGGAATTGCCGCAACCGCGCACGGCGATGATCACCGTGTTCATCGTCATGCAGCCGCAAAGCGGTCAGGTGTTTGCCAAGAGTTTCTATCGCTTCCTTGGCACCCTCGCCGGGTCGGCGATGATGGTCACGCTGATCGCGCTGTTCGCGCAAAACACTGAGCTGTTCCTCGGCTCGCTGGCGATCTGGGTTGGCATCTGCTCGGCCGGTGCGGCGCGTTGCCGTAACTTTCGTGCCTACGGATTCGTCCTGGCTGGCTACACGGCGGCGATGGTCGGTTTGCCGGCGCTGGCGCATCCGGACGGTGCGTTTATGGCGGCGGTTTGGCGGGTGCTGGAGATCTCTCTGGGGATTCTCTGCGCCACCGTAATCAGCGCGGCGATCCTGCCGCAAACCGCCAGTGCGGCGATGCGCAATGCCTTGTATCAGCGGTTCGGCGTGTTCGCCCTGTTCGTCACCGACGGCTTGCGCGGTCGCAGCAAAACCGACTCCTTTGAAGCCAGCAACGTGCGTTTCATCGCCGAAGCCGTGGGCCTGGAAGGGTTGCGCAGTGTGACCGTGTTCGAAGACCCGCACATGCGTCGGCGCAACGGTCGACTCAGCCGTTTGAACAGCGAGTTCATGGGCATCACCACGCGCTTCAACGCCCTGCATCAGTTGCTTGAACGCTTGCGCGGCAATGGCGAGGAGCACGTCGTCGCGGCGATCAGACCGGGCTTGCAGGACCTCGCTGAAGTGCTCGACGGCTTCAGCGGCCGCGCCCTGACCAGCCCCGATGCGGCGCGATTGGCGACTGCGCTCGCGACCTACAAGGAAGGCCTGCCGGCGCGGGTGCGCAGCCTGCGCGCGATCTTCCAGGAGAGCGAACCCAGCGACGCCGAGCAACTGGATTTCCACACGGCATACGAGTTGCTCTATCGCTTCGTCGATGACCTGCACAGTTATGCGCAGACGCACGCATCCCTGGCCGATCACCGCCACGAGCGCGAGCGCTGGGACGAGCCATTCACCCCGCAAACCAACTGGTGGGCCGCCGCGGCCTCGGGGATTCGCGCCTCGTTCATCCTCATCGTGCTGGGCAGTTACTGGGTCGCCACCGCGTGGCCGAGCGGCGCGACGATGACCCTGATTGCCGCCGCCACCGTGGGCCTGTCCGCTGCCACGCCGAACCCGAAACGCATGGCGTTTCAAATGGCCTGCGGCACGTTTCTCGGGGCGCTGATCGGCTTCGTCGAGATGTTTTTCATCTTCCCGTGGATCGACGGTTTTCCGCTGCTGTGCGTCATGCTCGCGCCGGTAATCGTGTTCGGTTCGTTCCTGACTTCGCGGCCGCAGTACGCCGGTGTCGGTCTCGGTTTGCTGATCTTCTTCAGCACCGGTTCGGTGCCGGACAACCTGACCATTTACAACCCGTACACCTTCATCAACGACTACATCGCCATGGTCATGGGCATGCTGGTCTGCGCCGCTGCGGGCGCAATTATTCTGCCGCCGAACAGCCGCTGGTTGTGGCGGCGGCTGGAGCAGGATCTGCGTGGCCAGGTGGTCTATGCGATCAGCGGCAAACTCAAAGGCCTGGCGTCGAGTTTCGAGAGCCGCACCCGCGACTTGCTGCACCAGGCCTACGGTCTCGCGGCCGGTGAACCGAAGGTGCAGAAAAACCTGCTGCGCTGGATGTTCGTGGTGCTCGAAGTCGGTCACGCGATCATCGAGTTGCGCAAGGAACAGGCGATTTTGCCGGTGCATCCGGCCTATGCCGAATCGCAGCCGTGGAGCCAGGCGATCCGCGTGATGGGCCGCGCGCTGGTGCGGCTGTTTCTGCAACCGAACGCCAGCAATCTGGAACGCGCACTGGTCGCTGTCGATCACGCGATCAGCCGTGTGGCGGCGACCGACGAGCCGTTCGCGCCGCACTTCGATACCTCGGCGTTGCGCCGGGTGAAGAGCTATCTGCACTTTATCCGCACCTCGTTGCTCGACCCGCAATCGCCGCTGGCCGCTCTTGCTCCCGCCAAGCCCGAAGGACTTGCCCATGCCTCGTGAAATCGCTTTCCACGGCGTGTACATGCCGACCATGACCCTGATGTTTTTCATCGCCGCGGCGCTGGCCTGGGCGGTGGATCGGTTCTTGTCGGGGTTCGATCTGTATCGTTTTTTCTGGCACCCGGCGCTGCTGCGCCTGAGTCTGTTTACCTGTCTGTTCGGCGCGATGGCGCTGACTGTCTACCGTTGAGAACGATTTGATGAAAAAATTTTTCAGCCTGCTCGCGACCCTGCTGGTGCTGGCCCTGGCGCTGTGGATCGGCCGGACCTTGTGGGTGCATTACATGAACACGCCGTGGACCCGCGACGGTCGGGTGCGCGCCGACATCATCAACGTCGCCGCCGACGTCACCGGTGAAGTGGTCGATGTGCCAGTGCGTGACAACCAACTGGTGAAGAAGGGCGATCTGCTGATGCAGATCGACCCCGAGCACTACCGCATCGCGGTGAAACAGGCGCAGTCGCTGGTGGCTTCGCGCAAGTCGACATGGGAGATGCGTAAGGTCAACGCCCATCGCCGCGCCGATCTGGACAATCTGGTGATCTCCAAGGAAAACCGCGACGACGCCAGCAACATCGCCGACGCCGCGCTGGCCGACTATCAACACGCCCAGGCACAACTGGAGGCGGCCGAACTCAACCTCAAGCGCACCGAAGTACGCGCAGCAGTCGACGGTTACGTGACCAACCTCAACGTGCATCGCGGCGACTACGCACGCATCGGCGAAGCGAAAATGGCCGTGGTCGACATGAATTCGTTCTGGGTTTACGGCTTTTTCGAAGAGACCAAACTGCCGCACGTTCGCGTGGGGGATAAAGCCGACATGCAACTGATGAGCGGCGAAGTCTTGAAGGGGCACGTGGAAAGCATTTCCCGTGGCATCTATGACCGCGACAATCCGGAGAGCCGCGAGCTGATCGCCGACGTCAATCCGACGTTCAACTGGGTGCGTCTGGCGCAACGAGTGCCGGTGCGCATTCACATTGATGAAGTACCGGAAGGGGTGTTGCTGGCGGCAGGGATTACTTGCACGGTGGTGGTGCAGCAGGGCGCCAGCGAATAACGGGTATCAAGAAATCTTTTTGTGGCGAGGGAGCAAGCTCCCCCGCCACAGGTATGTTTTTAGTTGTAGAACTTTTTGACCACCAGCAGGCCGGACTCGATGGTTTCACCGACCGACAAATCTGGGTCTTCCATGATGGCGATGATGCGCTGGTCCTTCGAGATATCCGCGTAGGACTTTTTCAGCTTGGCAGCGCGATCGATCACGATGTAGCTCAGCACGTGGCCGCGGCTCTTGGTGAACGGCTGCTTGATCGCCGTGTACATGGTTTGCTTCACGTAGTCGTAACGCTCGGTGGACGACATGCCTTTGAAGGTGTCCGGCCATTCCTGGTAGATCTCGGCGGAGTAACGGCCGACGTCTTCTTCCCGCGCTTCGGCGTACATGGCTTCTTTGCTGGTGACCTGAGTGGCGAGTTCGCTGTAACGCTTGTCGCCTTCGGCGATTTGCGCCACCGTCATTTTCTTTTTCAGGGCGTCGGTCGCTGTGGCGTCATCGGCTTTGGCCATGATCTTGGTCCAGGCGTAGGCCGCGACCAGATTGCCTTGCTCCTCGTATTGCTTGATCAGGTCTTTCTGCGCCTCGGGATAGCCGTGCACCGACGAGCGCTCCAGCCAGCGAGTGGCCAGCGCCGCATCTGCCTTGACCCCGGAGTTGCCGTATTTGTAGTCCTGGTACAGGCCGTATTCTGCACACCAGTCGTTTTGCCGCGCCGCGTAAGCCGTGTAGTTGAAGGCTTGGCGGTTACGCTGCTCGGTGGTCAGCTGTTCGTCCTGAGCGGTAATCATCGACAGGTAGCAAAATGCGCGAGGGTGTTTCGGCGCGGCCATGACCATGCAGGTCTTGGCGTCGTCGAGTTCCTGGTTTTCGTACATCTGGAAACCGATGCCGAACAGAATGTCGCTGTCCATCTGCGCGTTGCAGTGTTCACTGGCCGTGACGGCCGGCAATACGTCCTGCTGAGTCAGTAACGGCAGGGTGTCATTGAGAGGGGTTTCTTTGCTTGCACAACCTGCCAGCACGGTGAGCAATGCCAGAGGCAATACGTTGAAAACTTTCACAAGATGTTTCCTGATCTGGATTGGAGCGTAAAAGCAGGGTTCGCCTCAGGCAGTTCAACAAAGCAGCGGCCGTTTCCGAGAAGGAAAGGTCGGGGGAGGGGGGATCAGTGTTCAGCAATTCCCTTGCTTCGATGCTTGCGCCAGCGATTCCATGCGCTATCGGGTTCACTTGAAGCGGCGGGCGCTTCAAGTGCGGCGCATTCTACGTGGATCGACCGATTTGGCAATTTCACCGAGGTGAATCAGAGCTGCCCGCGCAAGCCGAAGCGCTTCATCAATGTCGATTCCAGCAAGCCTTTGGGCAACAGTGTCGCCAGCAACGGCAGCGCCCGGCTGCCATTGCCGATGCGGATCAGCCGTGGCGGTTTGCGCTGTTGCACGGCGTTGAGCAACACCTCGGCAAATTCACTGGCCGGGGTCGGTTTGTCCTGCGATGCCTTGGCCCGCGCGCGAATGCCTTCACGCAGGGGAAACCACGGCGAGCTTTCGTTGATCAGTTGTTCGGCTTCGTGGCCGGCATTTTTCGCGAAGCTTGATTGAATGGCGCCGGGCTGCACCTCCATCACGCGAATGCCGAACGGCGCCAGTTCCATGCGCAGGGCATCGCTCAAGGCATGCACGGCCGCTTTCGACGCGCAATAGGCACCGGCAAACGGGGTGACCAACACACCGGAAACACTGCCGATATTCACCACCAGCCCCTTCGCTCGACGCAGCACCGGGAACAGTGCGCGGGTGACGCCGACAATCGAGAACACATTGGTTTCGAACTGGCGCTGCATGGCCGGCACGCCGCCGTCGAGCAACGGGCCCATGGCACCGTACCCGGCGTTGTTGATCAGCACGTCGAGGCCGCCATGCAGTTGATTGATCCGTTCGCTCAGTTGTTGCAACGCCGCGCCGTCGTTGACGTCAAGTTGCACTGCGCTGAATCCGGCCGCACTCAATGCCGCTACGTCTTCAGCCTTGCGCGCCGTGGCCCAGACTTCGAAACCGGCGCTTTTGAACACCTCGGCAAGGGCGCGGCCGATGCCGCTGGAACATCCGGTAATCAACGCAACAGGCATGGCGCATTCCTTGTGCAAAAGAGTGGGAGGGGGGATCAGTCGGAGAAACTACCCTGCAATCGCTCGGCGCGAAACTCCAGGGTTTGCGGGCGATAACCGGGCCGCAGCGGCGGCATCGGCAAGCAGTCTTGCCAACTGCCGCCAGCCTGCAACTCGCCGGGGCCGCGATAGCGTGGCGCGGTGTATTGGTTGTCGGCCAGATTGACCGTGTCGCCCGGTGCATAGGCCGCGATGCGCCAACGCAGTTCGGTCAGCGGCACACTGTTGCCGTTGTTCATTTTCAGTTGCAACGGCCGATCGGCCGGGCATTGCTCGGGCGCATAGACAATGCGCATCTCAAGGCGCGCCAGTTGCTTGATCTCGCGGTTGTCCAGCCACACCACCCAGACGGCTACCAGACCCAGGCCGATGGCGGCCGCTACCGACACCGGCAAAGCCTTCGCTGGATAGCGCAGCAACAGGATCAGCCAGGTGATGACCAGCAAAACGCCGATGAACATGTCGCACAACCTCGAAGGGATAGAGGGGCATCCTACCTAAGCGTAGGTGAGGTTGGCGATGGGCAGGATTTCTGCGGTGAGTTTGAAGACACCTTCGCGGGCAAGCCCGCTCCCACTGGGATGGGTGGTCATCACAAAATCGAGTAACGCCTCGGTCCACTGTGGGAGCGGGCTTGCCCGCGAAGAGGCCAGTATAGACACCGCAGATTCCGGACAAAAAAAGCCCCCGTCCAACCCGCTGCGGATGGGGGACGCAGTGGGCTGGGCGAGGGCTTCTTGTCTTGCTGAGCGTTTTACTGCGCGATGGTTTTCACCGACACGCCGCGTTCGATCGGGGTGGAGCGGCCGTAGATATCTTCGAACCGCTCGATATCGTCTTCGCCCAGGTACGAACCCGACTGCACTTCGATGATTTCCAGCGGGATCTTGCCCGGGTTGCGCAGGCGATGCACCGAGGCGATCGGAATGTAGGTCGACTGGTTTTCGCAGAGCAGGAACACGTTGTCATCGCAGGTCACTTCGGCGGTGCCGCTGACCACGATCCAGTGTTCGGCGCGGTGGTGGTGCATCTGCAGCGACAGGCAAGCGCCCGGTTTCACCGAGATGTGCTTGACCTGGAAACGCCCGCCCATGTCCACCGAGTCATACGAGCCCCACGGACGATAGACCTCGCAGTGGTTCTGGGTTTCGCTGCGGCCCTGCTCGTTGAGGGTGGCGACCATCTGCTTGACGCCCTGAACCTTGTCCTTGTGGGCGATCATCATCGCGTCCTTGGTTTCGACCACGACGATGTTTTCCAGACCGATCACCGAGACCAGTTTGCCGTTGCCGTGGATCATGCAGTTCTTGCTGTCCTGGATGACCACATCGCCTTTGCTGACGTTGCCGTTGGCGTCTTTCTCGTTGACTTCCCACAGCGACGACCAGCAACCGACATCGCTCCAGCCGGCGGTCAGCGGTACCACGCAGGCGCGTTGGGTTTTTTCCATCACGGAATAGTCGATGGAATTGTCCGGGCAGCAGGCGAAGGTGGCTTCGTCCAGTGTGACGGTGTCGGCGTCCTGCTGGCTGCGCTCAAGGGTCAGCAGGCAGGTGTCATAGATGTCCGGATCGTGCTTTTTCAGCTCTTCGAGGAAGCGGCTGGCGCGGAACAGGAACATGCCGCTGTTCCAGTAGTAACCGCCGGATTCGACGTATTCGGTGGCGCGTTTGACGTCGGGTTTTTCGACGAAGTGCGAGACGCGGCTGACGCCTTCGGGCAGCAGCGAATCGGCGGTGGACTTGATGTAGCCGTAGCCGGTTTCCGGTTTGGTCGCCGGCACACCGAACAACACCATCTCGCCATTTTCGGCGGCGACGGTGGCCAGAGCGAGAGCGCGTTGCAGGGCTTTCTGGTCTTCCAGTACGTGGTCGGCCGGCAGTACCAGCATCAGCTCGTCACGACCTTCGTTGACCAGCATCATCGCGGTCAGCGCCACGGCGGGTGCGGTGTTGCGGCCGAACGGTTCCATCAGGATGCGCTGGCATTCCAGATTGCGATTGGCCAACTGCTCGTTGACGATGAAACGGTGATCCTTGTTGCAGACCACGATCGGGGTGTCCATGCCTTCGAACACCAGGCGCTCCAGGGTTTGCTGGAACAGTGTGTGTTCACCGGTCAGGGCGAGGAATTGTTTAGGGAACTGCTTGCGCGAAAGCGGCCAAAGACGTGAACCGCTACCACCTGACAAGATCACCGGAATCATATTGTTTACTCCATAAAATCGATTGGTTAGAGGCACGAACGCTGTGTCGTTTCACTCTTGTTGTTGTCTCGTTCTGAACGCTAACCTCGGTCCCTGTGGGAGCCTGGCTTGCCAGCGATGGCATCGCCTCGGTGTATCTGCGGAACCGAGGTGTCTGCATCGCTGGCAAGCCAGCCCCCACAGGGAGCCGGGTCAGTTCAGGAAATGTGTTAGCGCGTCGACACCGGGCGTTTCACCCAGACTGGCGACAGGCTGCTGCCGGAACCGGTGACGTACAGCACCGCTGCCTCACCGCGCTCCAGTGCGACCGGTTTCACGTCGCCGACTTTCTTGTCGCCTTCGTACAGCGCCAGGCTGACTTTCACCGGGTTGATTTCGCGTTCGCCACGGCCCTTGGCGGCCACGTTCGGCACCACGTCGGTCTTGCCGTCGGCGGTCTTCAGGGTCAGCGGCTTGTCGCTGAGGTTCTGTACGCGGACCAGGGATTTCTGCTTGTTCTTGAACGGCGGCTCTTCGATCAGTTGCGGCGCGCCGGAGGCGTTGTTGACCAGGGTGTAGTAGTGGTCACCGGCGAGTTTGACCGGCAGGGTCTGGCTGCCGACCTTGGCGCTGTAGTCGCCGCCCGGCATGAAGCTGAAGTCGCTGCTGGCCAGCGGCGCAACGTCGCTCAGGTTGGTGCTGCCGACGGTGGCGCTGACTTCTGCGTTGCTGGCGTTATAGATACGCACGAAGGTCGAGCCTTTCGGTGCGGTCGGGCCGTACAACGCGGCGTCACCACCGGCGAAGGCCTGGACGGAGAGCACGCTGAGGCCTGCAACCAGTGCAATGCGTTTTGCGAGACGACGAGGAGTAGTAGTGAAAGTCATGGTGTTACCTCTCTTTCAGTTTTGCGCCCGATCGGGCGTCTCGGATTTAGTGTTGATGGCTACGTTTTGTTGGCGAGCGCCGGCTTGTTTGAGCTCTGCGACCCACTGCGGGTCGGCGTCGCCGATTTCGTTGTTCACAGGCAGATATCGTTCAGGAAACTCCCAGATCAGTACCTGTGGCGGGCTGTTCTTGAAGTCATCGCTTTTCAGGTAGCTGAGCATCGGCAGGATCGGGCCGTGGCCGTCTTCGGCGTAGCTCACCACGTCGCTGTGCAGCGCTTGTTTCAGCGCACCGACGAAGTTCCAGTTGGGATTGGCGCTGTAGCTGGTGCCGACCAGTGCCACCGGCACTTCATGGCTGGCGAACAGCGCGTCGTCACCGGCAGGCTGCTCGCCGACCGCGACGGTGTTGCGCTTTTGCAGTGGCTCTTGCGCCGGCATCAGGTTTTCGAACAGCGGATCGAGCGGCAGGAACAGACGCAGATCGCCCTTGTGCGTGACCTTCTCGGCCGGCGTGGTGACGAAGCGCTGCGGTTCGCCGCTGAGCGGGAACTTGTCGGCGATGGTTTTCGCCAGGGTGTTCGCGGCGATCTCGGCGCCCTCAGGTGTCCAGTGCGTGTCGGTGCGCAGGAACACTTGCTGACCGTTCTGCTTGGCCTGTTGGAACGGCTTGAGCAGGTCGGGGGCGAGGATCTTGTCGGCTGCTACGCGGTTGTGGAAATCCTGGTAAAGGTTGGCGTGGATGCTTGCCGGTTTCACTTCACCCAGATGCTCCGGGTACAGGCGAACCTTGGCCGGCACGATCGCCATCACCAGTTTCACGCCTTTCGCTTTCAGGGTCTGGCGCACGCCTTCGACCAGCGCGTAGTTGCCTTGCAGGTTCAGCTCTTCGTTGACGATCGGGTTGAATTCCTCATCGCTGTACAACCACTGATCGCGACCGAGCACCACGCCCGGACGACCTTCGTTGAACAGTTTGAAATCCAGCGCGGCCCAGAGGTTGGTGCCCAGACGCTTGATCGGGAATTCATCGTCGTAGTGAGTTTCCACAGCCTTGGTCCAGCGGCCGTTGAGCACCGTCGCATCGGCGTTGGTGCTGAAGCCGAAGAAGCTGCGCACCGACCACAGACCGAGCACCAGCAGGGTCACCAGGAACAGCGCGATGTAGAAGATGCGTAATGAGCGGGTCATGTCAGATCCCTCAGAACTGGAAGTAAAGGAACGGCGAGAAGCTTTGCGCCGAGAGTTTGAGAATCGAGGCGATGAACAGCAGCAGGATCAGCCCGCGCATCACGTAACGCGACCAATCCGCCGTCCAGTAGGCCGGTTGCACCTGGGCTTCGACACCGACGGTGTAGCCAGGCTCGTGGATGCTCGCCGGGTTTTCCCCAGGAGCGGCTTTGATCATCCCCGGGGTCGCCGTCGCAGGGCCGTTGGCCTCGACGTTGACTTCAGGTTTGGTCTTGGCCGGCGGCTGGTTGGTGTACAGATCACGCAGACCGAAGAACGCCAGCGTCACGTACGCCACCACCAGAGTCGCCACTTGCAGACCGGTGAGACTGGCCTGATTGAGTTCCGACAGCGACCAGTCGCCGAAGCTGAACATTGCGCCGTACATGCGCCCGGCAACGTGCAGGTTTTCGGCGCGGAAGATCACCCAGCCCATGACCACGAGGAGGAAGGTCAGCGCCCAGCGGATCGGGTTAAGGCTGCGCGGCGAGGTGTTCAGGCCCAGCGCTTTTTCAATTGCCAGCCACATGCCGTGCCAGGCGCCCCAGACGATGTAGGTGATGTTCGCGCCGTGCCACAGACCGCCGAGGAGCATGGTCAGGAACAGGTTGCGATAGGTCATCAGCGTGCCTTTGCGGTTACCGCCGAGGGTGATGTACAGATAGTCACGCAGCCAGGTCGACAGGCTGATGTGCCAGCGGCGCCAGAACTCGGTGATCGACTGGCTGATGTACGGCTGTTTGAAGTTTTCCATGAAGCGGAAACCCATCATCAAGCCCAGACCGATGGCCATGTCGCTGTAACCGGAGAAGTCGAAATACAGCTGCGCGGTGTAGGCCAGCGCGCCGAGCCAGGCATCGCCGGTGGTCGGGTTTTGCAGGGCGAAGCAATGGTCGGCGACCACCGCGAGGGTGTCGGCGATGAAGACCTTCTTGATGAAACCCTGCATGAACCGCGTGCAGCCCTCGGAGAATTTGTCGAGGGTGTGGGTGCGGTTGTTGAACTGGTCGGCGAGGTCGCGGAAACGCAGAACCGGGCCGGCAATCAGGTGCGGGAAGATTGCCACGAATGCAGCAAAGTCGATCAGGTTGCGCGTGGCCGGGGTGTCGCCGCGATACACGTCGATGATGTAGCTGATCGACTCGAAGATGTAGAACGAGATCCCGATCGGCAGCAGCACATGGGTGAGGATGAACGGCTCAAGACCGACCGACGTCATCATCGCGTTGATGCTGTCGACGCCGAAGTTGGCGTACTTGAAGTAGCCGAGGATGCACAGATCCACCGCCACACCGAGCAGCAGCCAGCGCTGCGCCGGTTTGGTACGCACGCCGGCGGCACCGACTTTGAGGCCGATCCAGTAGTTCCACAGCGTGACGGCGGCGAATAGCGCGAGGAAGTCCACTCGCCACCAGGCGTAGAACACGTAGCTGGCGATCAGCAGCAGCAAATTGCGATAGCGTTGCCCGCTCAAGTAGTACAAGCCGAGAAAGATCGGCAAGAACAGAAACAGGAACACGTTGGATGAAAATACCATCCCGATCTCTCCATGTTTGAACCAACAGTCAAGGGCCAAAGCCCCCCCAAATCCCCCATGAAAAGTCCGGGGGATGTATTGCATCCAGATTCACCACAACCCTTGTGGGAGCTGGCTTGCCAGCGATAGCGTCAGGTCAGTCGACATCGGTGTTGGATGTCAGATTGCAATCGCTGGCAAGCCAGCTCCCACAGGGTTTTGCGTCTTGGTCTTACGAGCCTTTGTTGCCCTTTTCATGGGGCGGGTCGTAGACCTTGGTCAGGTCCCCGCCGAGGCGGAAGGTCTTGAACGGCTGCATGCCACGCTTCTTCTCGATGACATCGGCCGGGCAGGTGTAGAGCGTGCAGAACGGTTCAAGCCAGGCGAATTTCATGTCCTCTTTCAGATCGGTCATGTCCTGCTCTTTGCCGTTCTTCTTCTCGAACTCCTCCGGGTCTTTCACACCCGACAGCACCCGATCACCCAGACGTTTCAGTGCGCCATTGTTTTCCTGACGCAGATCCACACCGTTGACCTGGGCAAAACTGGCGATCATCGCCAGCGGCGGCAGGGCGTAGTTGTGATAGGCGAGGGCGCGTTGCTGGCGCTTGAGTTCGTTCGGCAGGTAACCGTCGGCATCGACTTGATTGGCGCCGACCTTGTATTCCTTGACCGCCCAATCGAACAGGTCACGGCGGTTGGTTGCGACCGAAGTCGCCATCACCGACCAGGCGGCCCAGTACGAGTGGTTGTTGGTTTTTTCCAGCGGCAGGTTGTCCCAATCGCTGACCACCTGATCGGCCATCTTGCTGAACCACGCTTCGATCTCCTGCGCTTGCTGCTGATGCTGTGCCAGCGGATGCGAGTCGGAGAACTTCAGGCGAATGTACGAAGAGGCCATGCTGCCGAGCGCCCATTTGCGCATCGATTTGCCGGTGTGGTTGAAGTCTTTCGACATCAACGCATCCGCCTTAGCCCAGGCGGTCAGCCAGTTCAGCGTGCAATCGAGTTGCTCCGGGCGACCGTCGCGCATGAACTGCATCACCCGTTTGGCGGTGCCGCGTTCCAGCGTGGTGATGTCTTTGGTAGTGTCGCGGAAGGCTTTTTCCGACTGCACGTTCAGCGTCGAACGGGCCTTGTCGGATCCTTCGTACTTGCTGCGAAATTGCAGCGGACCGGTGTACGGCGTCGGCATCGCATCGCAGCCTTCGCTTTTGTCGCCAGTCTTGAATTTATCCACAGGCGCAAAGTAGCCCTGAGGTGGCCGCAAAGGCGCGGCGGCCTGAGTGGCCCCGGCGAACATCGCCAGGCTCAACAGCGTCGGTGCCAATAAAGATTTCAATTTCGGATTTCGCATAGCAGACCTCATTGCCCGACCTGAGCGGTTTGTGGCCCAGCGCCCGGGAATACGTTGCGTTTGCAGATTTTCGCTTCGACTTTCTGTGGCGCGGCGCCGGCTTCAGGGCCCTGGACTTCGACCGCCAGCAGATTTTGTGAGGCCCAGTCTTCGTCCGTGCGCAACTCAAAGGCGAAACGACCGTCGGTGTCGGAGGTTTCCGGTTTCTCGATCTTGATGTCCTCGTGGCGACCGTTCATGTACCAGAGGGTGGCTTGCAGGGTTTTCACCGAGGTGTCGGCGAAGCGGATGTCGACCTGATGGCTACTGTTCTGCAGGTTCAGGTTCTTGCTGTTGACCAGCAGTTCTTGCTTGGTGCCTGCCTTCAGCGTGGTGCTGGCAGACATCTGCACGTCTTTGCCTTCGCAGCCGTTATCCAGCAGCGCCATCATCTGGCGATAGATGGTTTCCTGATCGAGGCGATACAGCGGCGAGAACTCCCAGATGAGAATCTTCGGTGGGGTCTTCTGGAATTCGTCGCTGCCCAGGTACTGCAACATCGAACCTTCCAGACCGCCGCCGGGGAAGGCGACGTTGAGAATATCGGCGCCGATGGCCTCTTCGAGGAAGCCGGCGAAGTTGTAGTTTTTGCCGCTGTGCGAGGTCCCGACCAGGGTGATTTGCGGGTTGCCGGAATCACCGAACAGATCGCCGTCACCGGCCTCGCCTTTAGGCTCGGTGGTGAACTGATCCATGTACTGGATCGCGTAACTGGTGCCGCACAGTTGCCCGGCCATGTTGTGCAGGGTGCCGGTCTTGCCCATGCGCCCGGACTTTTTGGTCTCGAATTCACGCTTGGGAATGTCGGCGAAGGCCGGGATCTGCTTGACCTTCTCGGCGACGATTTTTGCCGTGCGTTGAGCGCCGTATGGTGTCCAGTGTTGGTCGCCACGGAAGTAGAAGTCGTGGGCGGGCAGGGTGTCCGGCAGCGATTCGTTGGTCAGCGGCGACAGGTCCGGCACCACGTAACCCATCTTGGCGAAACGGCCGAGCATGGTCTTGTAGTTGCCCAGAGCCTTCTCGTAATCGAACGCGGCTTTTTCCTGCGGGTTGAGCTTGTTGCGGTTCACCAGACCACGGGTTGGCTGATAAACGATCACCAGTTCGACGCCTTTGCTCTTGAACGCATCGTGCAGTTGTTGCAGGCGTTTGTAGCCGGCCGGAGTGGTGTTGAACTCGGTGCGCAAATCTTCCTGAGTCCGGAACAACCAGTCGCCCTGCGCCTGCACCAACGTAGTGAAGTTCTGCTGATAACGCGTGGTGTAGTTCTTCGCGTCATGGGCTTCCGGGCACAGGTTGCAGCACGGCTCGGCAGTGAATTTCGGCGCTTGCGTGTCGTCTGCACGCGCCGCATTGCTGGCCGCGAGAATGCCCACGGTCAGGGCCGACAGGCTGAGTAATTTGATCAAGTGTGGGTGCATAAAATTATCCTCAGTCCTGCATTTCGGTCTGGCGTTCGACAGGGTCGATCAGCACGGCTTTCTGCTGGCGCACCAGCAAGTCGAGAATTTCATCCTGGCGCTCGCCGAGGATGCCGTTGAAGCTGATGCCGCTGGATTTGGTCGGCGCCAGCATCGACACGCGATACAGCTCGACACTCAAGGGCGAATCGATCGACAGCGGGCCGCTGCCGTTGGCCGCGAGTTCACCGCCGACGACAATCAGCGACACCTGGGCGTCGAACGGGTCGAGCTTGATGTCACGGTCGGTGTCGGTGAGGTCCTTGATGTGGCCGTAGACGCCGGTCAGGCCGTTGGCCATGGCGACGTTTTCGTAGAGGCGGATGTTCACGCTGTTACGAATGCGGATGCCGTGGCGCTTGTTGCTGATGACCTTGTTGCCCCACAGCAGGTTGTCGGCGGACTCGTAGAGGGTGATGCCGTCGGTGTGGTTCTGGTAGATCTCGTTGTAGGCAATGATGTTGTTGACGCTGTTACGGTCGATCACCAGGCCCGAGAGGTGGTTGTCGAAGCTCTTGTTGTTGAAGATGAAGCTGTCGTTGACCTCACGGGAAATAATGATCCCGTGCTTCTTCTTCGTACCGTGGACGGTGTTCTCGGCAATGATCAGGCCGTGGGAACGGTCGTGCGGGTCGATGCCGTAGACGATGTTGTCTTTGTAGGTGTTGCCCTTGACCACGAAGTCGCGGGTCTCGTAGCAGTAGAAGCCGTACCACATGTCGGAGAACTCGGAACCGACGATCCAGCCAGTTGGCTCCGGACGCTTGAGCACCTTGGCCATGTTCGGCGTGTACTGGGAAATACTCACCCCGTACGACTTACTGTTGGCGTAGCCGAAGCTGGCCATCTTGCTGTTGACGATGTAAGTCTCGGTGCCGCCCCAGGCGAGCAGGAACGGGCGGAATTCCTTCGGCGAACGGAACGTCGCCGGGCCGTTGTCCTTTTCGCGCCAGCCGGTGACCTTGGTGTCACGCACGAACAGCTGACCGTCGTTGACCAGGAACGAACCGGCCTCTTGCGACAGGCGCAGCTCTTGAGTCTGGCCGTCGATTTCGAGGATGCCTTTGCGGCCGACGACGATCGGCAACTTCGACAGATACACGCCCGGCGAGGTCTCGCTGAAATACTGCTTGGGCAGTTTCTGCGCCAGCTCTTTCAGGTTGATATAGCCGTCGTCGACGAAGATCGCCTGCGGGATGCCGTGCTGACGCACCACCCATTCGGCCATCTTGTTGTCGCCGCCGATGAAGTCCTTCAGGGCGTCTTCCTGCATCATCCGGCGCACGCTGATCTTGCCCGCTTTACTGCGCACGATTTTTGCGGCAGCGGCCTCGGCGGTGAAGCCGGACAGGTCAGGCAGTTTTGGCGCGGCCAGGTTCAGCGCATCAGTGGGCGCGCTGCTGACGGTGTAGGTCTTGGCCTGTTGCAGTTCTTTGGCGGTGGTCACAGGCTTGGCCGGTTCCACCGTGGCGAAGGCACCAGCCGAGGCCAGCAGCATTGCGCCGGCCAACAGGCTGAGCGAGCCTTTCCTTGCATGGTTCATGTCGGGCACTCCCTTCGCGGTTTGCATCAGAAGCGCCAGATCACGTCGATGAACGCGCGGTGCATGTACGAATCAACCTGGCTGCCATAAGCGTCGCCCGGCTTGAACACACCGCCACGGAAACGCACCAGCGCCGATGGCTCGTCGATCGACTGGCTCAGCGCCGCCGGCAACAGGCCTTGCTTGAAGTACTTGGTGACAACCAGGTCCATCTCCTGACCTAGATCCTTGTTGCCGTCTTCAAGCGGCAAAGAGGTGCTGGACAGAATCGCGCCAGTGACGTCGTCGGTGTTGTTTTCCACGGCATTGATGCCGTTGCTGCCGACCGGTTTGTTGCCGTCGACACGCCAGAACTTGTGGTAGATCAGGCTCGCGTCGTATTCGTCGTTGACCATCCACGAACCGAACAGTGTCGCGGTCTGCATGTTGTTCATTTCGCCACGGAACGCTTCGCCGAAACGGTGAACTCGCGAACGTGTGCCGGTGTAGTTGGAGCGGTTGCTTTCCAGACCGTTCTGCTCGTAATCGGCGCTGGCGCGGGCATAGGCGCCGCCGACTTGCCATTGCGGATCGAGGCGCAGGCGCACACCGATGTCGGTGGCCCAGCCATTCACATCATCGCTGCGCTTGGCTTGAGCGGGGCGCGTGCCATCAGCGTTCAGTGCATTGACCGTGTCACGGTCGCCGCTCATGCCGGTGATGCTGCCCCAGTAGTTGACGGTGTTGGTGTTGCGCCAGTTGTAGGCGTCGCTATCGGCGGTGAAGCCGAGCCAGCTGATGTCGCCGTTCTCTTTCTTGTCCAGCGAGTCACCGGCCACGCCCGGTTCCGGGTAATCCAGTTTGCCGTCGTCGTGGGTGTGATGACCGCGAATGCCGACCCAGTTGCCCGGTGTCCACTGGTAAGCGGCATCGGCGTAGGCGTGCAGGCGATCCTTGTCTTTCGGCGCCAGCTCTTTGAGGTCGGTGCGGTATTCGCTGAAGCGTTCGGCGACACCGGCGTTGGCGCGCAACAGGGTGGTGTCGAAGGTCCAGTTCAGTGCTTCGATGTTGGTGTCGCGCCATTGGCCGTCGTCATTGCGCAGGCGCTGGCGACCAAACTTGAGCATCTCGCCCGGGTACGGCGTGAGGCCGCTGTAGCCGACCCAGAATTCACGCATCGCCAGGTAGTTTTTCTTGGTCTTGCGATCACCGTTGTCGGTGGTCTGCGTGCCGTCGCTGTCGGACTGTTGCAGGGTGTCGGTCTCGATAATGTCGGTCGAGGTCACGGCCTGACCCATCGCGTAAGCGCTCCACGCGCCGCTTTCGCCGTAGACCCACGGACGCAGGTCGAGGCCGACGCCGTTGACGTCGCCGCCGCTGGCGGTGCCGAGGTCGCGGTCGTCTTCGGACTGGCCGGTGATTTTCACTTCGAGGCCGAAGTTTTTGCTTTCAGTCATCGCAGCCAGTGTCGGGCAAGACCAGATCAGTGCGAAGGTGAGGCCAATACCGGCCTTCACGAATGGATTGAGCTTCATAGTTTTTCCTCGCCGTCTTCTTCTTGCAGGGCGTGCAGTTGCAGCGTGTTCTGGTTCAGGGCGCCACGGCTGGCCTGCTCCTGTTGCAGCAGGCGCTGGGCTTCGGCCAGACGCTCGGGCGGCAATTGCGCGGCAAGGGTGGTCGCCAGTTCATCGGCTTGCGGGGTGTTTTGCGCCTTGGCCAATTGGCTGAACACGTAGGCGTTGAGCGGATCGGGCTTGGTGCCCTTGCCTTGGGAAAACAGCTGGGCGATAGCGAAGTCGGCGCTGTTCTGGCCATTGCGCGCAGCGGTCAGCAGATGGTCGAGAGCCTTTTGCGGATAGACCTTGCCGAGGTAGCCACGGCGATAGATCTGGCCGAGGTAGTAGTCGGCGGCGACTTCGCGGCCAACGGCTTTCTGGAAATGTTCTTCGGCGACTTTCGCGTCGGCCGGGACCATTTTGCCTTCGTAGTAGAGCTTGCCCAGCAACAGCTCGGCGCGCGGCTGGTCGGCGGCGCGGCCGTTGTCGAGGTACTTCATCATTTGGTCGACGTCGCCCAGTTCCGGGTAGTCGTAAAGCAGTTGCGCGAGGGTCACCCACGACGCCGGGTAGCCCGGGGCAATCGGTTCAAGCAACGATTGCGCGGTTTTCTCGTCGGTCTTGCCCAGGGTCGAATCGGCCAGTACACGGGCCACGGAATCGACGCGCTGAGCGGTGACGGTGCCTCGGCTGTAACCGGCCTGCATCTGCTTGATCAGCTCGGCTTGTTGCTCGGGCTGAGCACGTTTCTGATAGACCGTGGCCAGCTCGACGTAGCAAATGTCGGTAGTGTTGAGCGCGGCTTTGCAGATTTTTTCCACGTCATCCAGGTGCTGGTCGTAGGTACCTTGGGTGCGATACAGCAGCACCTGCGCCAGACCCGCTTCCGGGTAACCGGATTTGCGCCACTGATCGATCTGCTGCTGCGCGTTGATATTCGGGAAGCTGTGCGGGTATTGCAGGTACAGCATCGCCAGCGGGATCAACGTATTGCCTTCGCCATTGGCGGCGGCTTTTTTCAGCAGGCTTTCAGCTTCCTGATGCTCGGCTTCGGTGGACCCGGGTTTAGCCACCAGCAAGCGACCGAGACGCGCCTGCGCGCGGGGCGAAACGCTGGCCGCTGCGCGATAGGTCGCTTCGGCCTGTTTCATTTGCTCGGGGTCGCGGCTGTCGACCTGAATATCAGCGAGGCCGACTTGCGCCTCGCTGTAACCCAGATCGGCCAGTTGCTGATAGTTCTGCGCAGCGGTGGCGGTGTCGCCGCGCTTGAGCGCTTCGTTGGCCAGACGCTGATCGGGCAGGCCGGCGCAACCGGCGAGACTGACTGCCAATGCCAGCGAGCACACCACATGAATTCTGTGGGAGCTGGCTTGCCAGCGATTCAGGCGACTCGGTATTCCAGTAAAACCACTTTGATCCAATCGCTGGCAAGCCAGCTCCCACAGGGATCGCGGTGTTTTCAGGATGGGTGGAGTAGTCACAGGCATGTCCTCGACTTAAAGACCGGCAGCCATGGCTTTGTCGATCAGCCAGTTCAGGTTCGGGCCACGGTCGCTGTTCACTTCCACCGGGCGGCCGGCGAGGCTGCTGTCGAGCGGCTCGTCTGGCTGGATCTGCACGCGGATATCGGAGGACAGGTCGGCGCTTTTCAGGCTGGTGCTGCTGACGATCTTGCCGGTGCGGGTCTTGTCTTCGCCGGCGATCTGGAAGCTCACCGGTGTACCCGGGCGCACATCGCTGAACTGGCGATAGGAGAAGCGTGCATCGACGGTGGCCTGGGTGTTGCGCGGTACCAGGGTGAAGATCACGTCGCCCTTGCTCGCGTACTGACCGTCAGCCACCAGTTGCTGGGCCACGGTGCAATCGCACGGCGAAGTCAGGGTGCCGGTCATTTGCTTGCCGAACAGTTCTTCAACCTTGGCCGGTGCCAGTTGATCTTCGTCCAGATGACCTTTAAGCACGTCGAGCATGCTGGTGCTGAAGGTCGCCAGCGGTGCGCCTTTGGCTGCAACGCCGTCGGACTTGATCAGGCTCTGCACGGTGCCGTCGCGCGGCATGGTGATATTCATCCCCGGTACGCTGACCAGACCGGCCTGCGCGTGGCTGACGAAGTACATGCCGTACACCGATTTGAAGATGAAACCCGCCGCGACCAGACCGACAGCAAAAATGCCTGCACTGAAGGTCACGGCTTTCAGGCGACCGAACGGGGTCATGCCGCTGCCGCCGTCCTTGACCTTGCGCGCCTTGGTGAAGTTGTCGCGCTGCAGAGTCGCCAGTACTTCGCCGATGCTGACGATGTCGCCGGCCAGGTGCGAGGTGATCAGGTGGCGCAGGGTGGAAATGTCCTGCTGCTCGAGGTTCTGGAACTGGCAGCCGACGCGGCCGGTCTGGCGGTCGTAGGAACGCACTTGCAGTTCAACGTCCATGGCCAGGCCGAGGTTGTCGATGACGAATTGCAGACGCGCCTTGTACACCTCGCCGAGGGTCAGCGGCATTTGCCCGGCGTTGAACGCCAGACCACCGGCAGACAAGTCGAGGACACGCGCTTCGACCGGGGTCCGGTCGGGGCCGAAGAAACGCAGTTTGGCCGGGATTTTCACGCGGGCGTGTTGGCGCTGGGCTTCGGATTCATGCACTACGTTGGCGTTGACGGCGGTATTCATAGGGGCGATTTCCTTGTTAATTCAATAGGGGCGGGTCAGACCATCATCAGCAGCACGGCGACGAAAATGCTGCCGGCGGAGAAGGTCATGGTCCGAGACGACCAGGTGTTGAACCAACGTTGAAAGCTGGCGAGATCACGGGTCAGGGATGTGGGTTGGCGAGTCCAGGATTGTTGGTCGAGGCGGAAGA
This sequence comes from Pseudomonas sp. FW305-7, assembly GCF_058786735.1. NCBI lineage: Bacteria > Pseudomonadati > Pseudomonadota > Gammaproteobacteria > Pseudomonadales > Pseudomonadaceae > Pseudomonas > Pseudomonas sp. FW305-7. Next base: position 31,614 of record NZ_JBYSZA010000003.1, on the reverse strand, counting down.
ACACGTAGATCTTCACCAGCGCGCCGACGATCTGGTTGTAATAGAGAATCACCGGGTAAGCCGGGCCGATGCGGTGACCGGAACACGACAACAGCAACGTCAGGATCAGGCGGGTGATGCCGATCCATAGCAGGTAAACCAGGATGAACGCGGTGCCGTACTTGAAGCTGGCGATGATCGCTACGGTCAGGCCGAGCAAGGACGTCCACATCGATACGCGCTGGTCGAACAGCACCACCGAGGTGAAGGCGCCGAGGCGTTTCACACCCAGGCCCAGTGCGCGCGAGTTCTGGCGCAGGTTGTTGCCGTACCAGCGGAACATCAGTTTGCGGCTGGCCTTGATGAAGCTCTTTTCCGGCGGGTGTTCAACGGTGTTGATCGCTGCGTCCGGCACGTAAAAGGTGTCGTAACCCAGGCGCATCAGACTGAACCAGCTCGACTTGTCGTCGCCGGTCAAGAACTTGAAGCGGCCCAGACGCCAGTGTTGCAGCGAGTCGCTTTCAACGTCGGCGATGAATTCCGGGTTGGTCACCACGGTGGCGCGGAACACCGACATACGACCGGTCATGGTCAGCACGCGTTTGGACAGAGCCATCGAGCACATGTTGATGTGGCGCTGGGCGAAACGCAGCTTGTGCCATTCGCTCATGATGTAGCCGCCGCGCACTTCGCAGAATTCGTTGGTGGTCAGGCCGCCGACGTTGCCGAACAGCTGGAACCACGGCACGGTCTTGCGCACGGTGCCTTCACCGAGCACGGTGTCGCCGTCGATCACGGCCACCACGGCGCGGTCGTCCGGCAGGTGGCGGGAGATTGCGCGGAAGCCGTAAGCCAGGCCATCACGTTTGCCGGTGCCGGGAATGCGCACGAAGTCGAGCTTCACGCGGTCTGGCGGATTCATCCGCGCCCACAGCGCCTTGACCAGCAGTTCATCGGACATTTCCACGATCGAGCAGACCACGGTGGTCGGCAGTTCGCAGTCGATGGCTTCGCGGATCACCGAGCTGTAGACCTGCGCGGTGGTCAACGCGTCGATACGGAAACTGGTGACCATCAGAAACACATGCGACGGGTCCGCCGCTTTACCCAGCTTGCGCACTTTACGGCGCAGGTGCGGGTAAACGATGTAGAGGAAAATCATGCCGCGCACAAAGTGCGTTGCACCCATCGAATAGCGCCAGATACCGACGGCGCCAATCAGGAAAATGAAGTCCTTCGACTCGGAGTCGAATGTGGACGTGGGCAGCATCAAGGCCAGGCCCATCAGCAGACTGAGATAAAAAAGCCAGCCGGCTGATTGCAGAAAAAAATGTTTGAGCTTGGTCATCAGCGTCATCCGAAGGTATTAGAGGCTTCGAGCTGCAAGCCTCGAGCTGCAAGCTGCAACTCGAGGCTTGTCGCTTGGGGCTGCTTTACCAGCAAATACCTTCGGTGCGCGTACCGGCGTCGGTGGCCTTGGCCATGAAGCCCACCAGGTCGATGACCTGTTTGCCGTGCGGCGCTTGCTGCGCCAGTGCGCGGAATTTCTCGTCGCGGTTGCCGAGGATGATCACGTCGGAGTTGTTGATCACCGAATCGAAGTCCGCGTTGAGCAGGGACGACACGTGCGGGATTTTCGACTCGATGTAATCTTTGTTCGCGCCATGAACACGGGCGTACTCGACGTTGCTGTCGTAGATGCTCAGGTCGTAACCCTTGCCGATCAGCATTTCGGCCAGTTCCACCAGCGGGCTTTCGCGCAGGTCGTCGGTGCCAGCCTTGAAGCTCAGACCGAGCAGGGCGACTTTGCGTTTGTCGTGGCTTTCAACGATGTCAAAGGCGTTCTGCACTTGCGATTCGTTACTGCGCATCAGCGAGTTGAGCAGCGGTGCTTCGACGTCCAGCGAACCGGCGCGGTAGGTCAGGGCGCGGACGTCTTTTGGCAGGCACGAGCCGCCGAACGCGAAGCCCGGACGCATGTAGTACTGGGACAGGTTGAGGGTCTTGTCCTGGCAGACCACTTCCATCACTTCGCGACCATCGACGCCGACCGCTTTGGCGATGTTGCCGATCTCGTTGGCGAAGGTCACTTTGGTCGCGTGCCAGACGTTGCAGGTGTACTTGATCATCTCGGCGACAGCGATGTCCTTGCGGATGATCGGTGCGTCGAGTTCTTCGTACAGCGATTGCAGAACGTCTCCCGAAGCCTTGTCGAACTCGCCGATGACGGTCATCGGTGGCAGGTCGTAGTCGGCGATGGCGGTGGATTCACGCAGGAACTCAGGGTTGACCGCAACGCCGAAGTCGACCCCGGCCTTTTTGCCCGAGCAGTCTTCGAGAATTGGAATAACCACATTGGCGACGGTGCCCGGCAGCACGGTGCTGCGCACCACGATGGTGTGGCGGGTGGATTTTTCACGCAGGACAAAACCGATCTCGCGGCATACCGCTTCGATGTAGTTGAGTTCGAGGTCGCCATTCTTCTTGCTCGGCGTGCCGACGCAGATCATCGACAGGTCAGTGTCACGAATCGCTTCGGCGAAGTTGGTCGTGCCACGCAGACGACCGGTTTGAATACCCTGTTGCAGAAGTTCGCCCAGGCCCGGTTCAACAATGGGAGATTTGCCAGCGTTGATCATGTCGATCTTGTCTTTGGCAACATCGACGCCAACCACGTCATGGCCCCGTGCAGACAGGCAACCGGCACATACTGCGCCAACGTAACCCAAACCAAATATGCTGATGCGCATCGCAATTACCTCTGTATATATCAGGCCTTAGAAGGCCGGAGTTAATGGTGTTCAGCGGTCACTAGTGCACTCGGAAGTGCGGCTTGCAGACGCCGCAATACCGTGTGCAGGCATAAAAAGTTCCGAGTGTCTAAATAAGTGCACTCAAGATGTGCGCAACTAGGCCTTGTAGTTGTGACGTGCCCTGTTATGCAGCCGATCTTCCGTTCGGAAGACGCTTGTGCAATCGTCTAATGCGCTCGATGTCAGGCGTAAAGCCCGTGGATCAAGCGGTCTGGTGCTCAGGCAAGCACGTTTATAGGGGCGCGGCCTTGGCCTTGTAGGGGATATTAATGGTGCGTATCTCCTGTCCTTCAGTATGTTTTCAGACTAGTTAGTCATCTAGGCAAGTTGCTGTGACAACTTGGTTACATGGCTTTTTGTCCTACGTAAGTTATCTCGTACAAATTCGGCGAGAATCGTTACCGGTGGTATGAGCTATGCATTTGGATGAAGTTCCTGTCCGCTCATCGCGAAATCTGAAATTTCTTGAAATATTGTCGAAGATGGCACTGGTCTCAATTTGATAGCACTTTCGTTTTCGCCCTTTATATGTAGGCGAATAATCGCGGTAGATAGTTTTGTGCCACTACTGCTAAAAAATTTGCGTGCCACTACTGAAAAAAATGATCAGTGTCGAGTGAAACTAATATTAGAAAGGACAGGTGAGGTTTTTTGGCGCCATTAAAATGGCGAAAACAGGCGAGGGATTTTTGACATCGTGCGAGCTGCACGACTCTTTAAACAAAGAGTCGTGCAATGGGCATGCTTTATTCCGGGGCGTGGTCGCGCAGAAACACCAGGTTGTCCGGTTTCGATTGTTCGGCGCTGTAGCGATAACCTTGCACATCGAACTGCTTGAGCTGGGCCGGATCGTTGATTTTTTCCTGGATCACGAAGCGGCTCATCAGGCCACGGGCTTTCTTCGCGTAGAAGCTGATGATCTTGTACTGACCATTCTTCAGATCCTTGAAGTCGGCATTGATGATCCGCGCGTTCAGGGCAGTGCGCTTGACCGCCGAAAAGTATTCGTTGGACGCCAGGTTGAGCAGCACATCGTCGCCCTGATCGGCCAGTGCTTCGTTCAGCCATTCACTGATGCGCGTGCCCCAGAAGGCATACAAGTCCTTGCCACGGGCATTGGCCAGTTTGGTGCCCATTTCCAGGCGATACGGTTGCATCAAATCCAGCGGACGCAGCAGGCCATAGAGGCCGGAGAGCATGCGCAGGTGTTTTTGCGCGTAATCGAAGTTCGCTTCGCTGAAGGATTGCGCGTCGAGACCGGTGTAGACATCACCCTTGAATGCGAGCAGCGCCTGCTTGGCGTTTTCCGGGGTGAACGCCGGGGTCCAGCTGCCGAACCGTGCGGCGTTGAGCCCGCCGATCTTGTCGGAGACGTGCATCAGCTCGCTGATTTGCGCCGGCGTCAGGTCGCGCAATTGCTGGATCAATTCCTGCGAATGGTCGAGGTATTGCGGCTGGGTGAAGCGCTGGGTCGCCGGCGGCGTTTCGTAATCGAGGGTCTTGGCGGGGGAAATCACCATCAGCATGAAGTCGTCTCCTTTAATCGTGGGGGCGATTCTAGGGGGTTGTCCTTGATGACTCCAGCTATCAAGCCCATAGGTGATCGACGGCTTGGCGATGATCGTTCCCACGCTCTGCGTGGGAATGCCGCCTGTGACGCTCCGCGTCACCGTCGAGCTGGACGCGGAGCGTCCGGGGAGGCGTTAACACGCAGAGCGTGGGAACGATCATCCGTGGCTAAGGGGAATGGGGCAGGATCAGCTATAGTGCCGCGCGGGTTTTGTTATGGAGACATCCCTTTTGCGCATTGTTCTTTTATTCACCGCGTGGCTGTTGAGCTTCGGTGCCGTGGCGGCGCCGGGCGATGTGGCGACGCTGGATCGCAGCACCTGGCCGGAGCAACTGACCAGCCCGACGCTGTTCGACGTCGCTTCCCGGGCAGAAATCCTCATGTTCGCCCGAGGCCTGCTCGGTACCGAGTCGATGGACGAGGCCGCTTTGGCCCAGCGTCTGGGGCTGCGCACGGTCAATATCGACGCGATCAACAGCCTGCGCCAACGCCTCTGGCAGCGCCTGCTGGCCAACTACAACTTCGCCCAGCAGAGTTGCGATCAGGACGCATCGTTCTGCTTCCTCGTCGAAGACCTGCCGACCCTGCGCGAGCAGGCCGCCAAGTTCGTGGTCAGCGACGACAGTTATTACACCAAGTGGGCCGAGCCGAGCCGGATCTTCCATTTGCAGTACCTCGACGAACTGCTGCGCAAGGCGGCGCTGTTCCCGCAGACCAGCAGTGAAATCGATCGTTTCGGCGACTATGAGCGCAACGGCGACGAGATGCATGACCGACTTTTTGTGCTGACATTCGACAGCGCTGCCAACGCGCAACCGGACAACGCCGACTGGCTCACTGAGTATCTGCGCAAGTCGAACATGAGCGGCACTTTCTTCATGTTGGGCAAGGATATCCAGGCACGTTTGGCCGACCGTTCGGCAAGCAGCCTGCAAGCGGCGTTCTCGCAACAATGCGTGGGTGTGCAGGGTTGGGAGTTCCGCTCCCACAGCCACTGGCAGGACTGGCAGGATTCGGTGCGGCGCAGCGCTGATCTGGTGAAGAACAAACTGCCGGAGAACTACGTACCACTGTTTCGTCCGCCGGATGGCCAGCGTCGTAGCGATGCGCAAGGTTTCTTCAACACCCAGGGCCTGCAAGTGGCGTTGTGGGACATCGATGCCCAAGACGGCGCCGGCAAGCTCAAGGGGCCCCAGAGCGGGCAACGGGTGCTGACCCTGATGCTGTTGTGGCGTCACGGGGTGATCAATTTCAACATGAAACAAGATGCAGTGAAGACGGCGATGCCGTGGCTGATCACGCAAACCGCGCAAAGCGGGATCGGTTGGGAAGACTGTCAGGACGCGTTTCGCTGAGAAACGCAGAAAGTCCGGAAACATTGGGCTTGGGGCGATTTTGTCAGGGAATTCGATGCAGGCGGACTTCCGACTCTAACGGGGGCAGGGCGGTCCGCCAAGGGCTTTTCGTCACTTTGCAAAATAAACTTAAAAAAACCGTCAAAGTGCTTTTTTATGTCATGGGTTTTGGAGTATTACGAAGACAGACCGCCGAAACCTGCAACACAGGTGGCGTCTCCCAAGACCCATTTGTTTGCAGTCACTTGAATCTCCGCAGGTGAGATTTCGGCAGTCACTTCGAGGCGCAGCACCGCTCAGGTATTGCGTCTACTGGCTCTGACAAAGGTGACCGAGTATGGATGATCACGGACGTAGCCCTTCTTCCAACCAGCCAATCCTTTATGTACTCGATACCAACGTATTGATTCACGATCCAAACGCCCTGCTGAATTTCGAAGAACACCACGTCGCAATCCCGATGACCGTGCTTGAGGAGCTGGACAAGCTCAAGAGCGGGCATCACAGCGTGGCCGCCGAATGCCGTCAGGCCATCCGGCTGATCGACAAGACCTTGGGCGATGCTTCCCCGGAAGACGTCGAACTGGGTGTGCCGATCCAGCGCGGCAAGGGCGGGCCGAAGGGCTTGCTGTCAATTCTGATGAGCAAGCAGGCTGAGTCGAACCTGATTCTGCCCGAGCATCTGAACGACAACAAAATCATCAACCAACTGATCGACCTGCACACTCGCGAACCGAAAAAACCGGTGGTGCTGGTCACCAAAGACATCAACATGCGCCTCAAGGCGCGCGCCTGCGGCATCGATGCCGAGGATTACAGCACCGACCAACTGGTCGACGACGTGTCCCTGTTGCCCAACGGCTATCACAACATGACCGGCTCTTTCTGGGACCGTGTGAGCAAGGTCGAAACCCGTCAGGACCACGGCCGCACCTGGCACCAGGTGCAATTGATCGACAACCTGCCAGCGGTGCACATCAACGAATTCATCATTGATGAACAGGGCTTCGTGGGCTGGATCAAGGAGATTGAAGAAGACCGTTTGCTGATCCTCGACCTGCATCAGGAACCGCTGCTGCATCAGGAAGCGTGGGGGCTCAAGCCGCGCGACATCTATCAGAGCCTGGCGCTGTATGCGTTGCTCGATCCGGACATTCACTTGGTCAACCTGTCGGGTGCCGCAGGCTCCGGTAAAACCATTCTGGCGCTGGCCGCTGCCATCGAGCAGACCATGGTCAGCAAGCGTTATCGCCGCATCATCGCCACCCGCAGCGTGCAGGGCCTCGACCAAGAGATCGGCTTCCTGCCCGGCACCGAAGCGGAAAAAATGGAGCCTTGGCTGGGCGCCATCACCGACAACCTCGAAGCCTTGCACATGGATGACGAAAACACCCATGGCAGCGTCGACTACATCCTCAGCAAAGTGCCGCTGCAGTTCAAATCGCTCAACTACATTCGCGGGCGCAGCTTCCAGCAGAGCCTGATCCTGATCGACGAATGTCAGAACCTCACGCCGCACCAGATGAAAACCATCATCACCCGTGCCGGTGCCGGTTCCAAAGTGGTGTGCTTGGGCAACCTGGCGCAGATCGACACCCCTTACCTGTCCGCGACCAGTTCCGGGCTGACCTACCTGACTGAACGCTTCAAGGATTTCCCCAACGGTGTGCACATCACCCTGCAAGGGGTGCCTCGCTCGATCCTGGCCGAATACGCCGAATCGCATTTGTAACAGCTCCATCCAAACCGGGCGGCCTTCACAGGTCGCCCGGTTTTTTATGGATGAGTGCAAACCCTGTGGGAGCGTGGCTTGCCCGCGATGCAGACACCGCGGTGCTTCAGACATAACGCGTGGATCCCATCGCGGGCAAGCCACGCTCCCACAGGGTTCAATGTGATCTTGCAATCAAACGTGCGGAAATTTGACCCGCAGGTTTACAATCCACGCTCCTGATCAGGAGTAATACCGTGCTGACTCATCTCGATTCCCAAGGTCGCGCCAACATGGTCGACGTCACCGAAAAAGCCGTGACGTTCCGTGAAGCGACGGCCCAAGCGCTGGTGCGCATGCTCCCCGAAACCCTGCAGATGATCGTCAGCGGCGGCCATCCCAAGGGCGATGTGTTCGCCGTGGCGCGTATTGCCGGCATTCAAGCGGCGAAGAAAACCAGCGATCTGATTCCTCTGTGTCACCCACTGATGCTCACCGGGGTCAAAGTCGAACTCAGCGCGGACGGCGACGACACCGTGCGCATCGTCGCCCGCTGCAAATTGTCCGGGCAGACCGGCGTCGAGATGGAGGCGCTGACCGCCGCCAGCGTCGCCGCCCTGACTATCTACGACATGTGCAAAGCCGTTGATCGCGGCATGACCATCGAAAGCGTGCGTCTGCTGGAGAAGGTTGGCGGCAAGAGCGGGCACTTTCAGGCGGAGCAGCCATGAACCTGACGGTAAAGTTTTTTGCCCGTTATCGTGAAGCGCTGGGCGTCGATTCGGTTGCGGTGGAAGGCGATTTCGCCACCGTCGACGATGTGCGTGCGCTGCTCGCACAACGCGATGGCGCCGAGGTGTTGAGCGAGCAGAACCTGATGTGCGCACGCAACGAAGACCTCTGCCAGCTCGACGAACCGGTGGTCGATGGCGACGAAGTGGCGTTTTTCCCTACCGTGACCGGAGGCTGAGCCATGGCGATTCGTGTGCAGGCCACGCCGTTCGATCCGGGCGCTGAAGTCAACGCGATGCACGCGGCCAATGTCGGCGTCGGCGCGGTGGTGAGTTTTGTCGGCTACGTGCGCGACTTCAATGACGGGCTGGATGTCGCGGGGATGTTCCTCGAACACTATCCGGGCATGACCGAGAAAGCGCTGGGCAAGATTGCCGTGGAGGCCGAACAGCGCTGGCCATTGTTGAAGCTGGAAGTGCTGCACCGCATCGGCGCGTTAGAACCGGGCGAGCCGATCGTGTTCGTCGGCGCCGCCAGCGCCCATCGCCAGGCTGCGTTCGACGCCTGCGCCTTCGTCATGGATTACCTGAAAACCCGTGCGCCATTCTGGAAGAAAGAAAACACCAGCGATGGGCCGCGTTGGGTCGAAGGGCGGGACAGTGATCATGCCGCTGCGGATCGCTGGAACAAATAAAGTCCTGTAGCGCCCTCAAGTCAGCCATCGCTGGCAAGCCAGCTCCCACAGTGTTCTGCGTCGAGCACAAATTCTGTGTGCACCACCGAACCCTGTGGGAGCTGGCTTGCCAGCGATGAGGCCTTCTGCAACACATGAAACCTCGCAGACACTCTCTTCTCACTAATTGACGACTTGTACCTATAAGTCCAATATGGATTTCCAAGTACAAAAAAAGCTTCAGTCCTGCCGCTCGTAGCTCACCGCTCGCAGCTGCTCTTCTTCATCTTGCCAAACCAACAACAACCCGCGAGAGAACGAACATGAAGAAACTTCCCCTCATCACCGGTCTGGCCCTCAGCCTGTTGGCATCCGCCAGCGTGTTCGCCGCCGATCAAACCCTGCGCATCGGCATCGAAGCCGCCTACCCACCGTTCGCCTCGAAAACCGACAAAGGTGAAATCGTCGGCTTCGACTACGACATCGGCAATGCCCTGTGCGCGCAGATGAAGGTCAAATGTGTGTGGGTCGAAGGTGAGTTTGATGGCCTGATTCCTTCCCTGAAAGTGAAGAAAATCGACATGGCGCTGTCGTCGATGACCATCAACGAAGACCGCAAGAAGTCGGTGGATTTCACCCACAAGTACTACTTCACTTCGTCGCGCCTGGTGATGAAGGAAGGCGCCACGGTCGACGATCAATACGCCAGCCTCAAGGGCAAGAACGTCGGCGTGCAGCGTGCGACCACCACTGATCGTTATGCCTCTGAGGTATTTGAGCCCAAGGGCATCAACGTCAAGCGCTACAGCAACAACGAAGAAATCTACATGGACCTGGCGGCGGGGCGCCTCGATGCGATTTTCGCCGACACTATTCCGTTGAATGATTTCCTGTCGATGCCGCGTGGCAAGGGTTATGCGTTTGTCGGGCCAGAGTTGAAGGATCCGAAGTACGTGGGTGAGGGCGCGGGGATTGCCGTGCGCAAGGGCAATGCTGAACTGGTCAGCCAGTTGAATGGCGCGATCGATGGCATTCGCGCGAGCGGCGAATATCAGAAGATTTCCGAGAAGTATTTCAAGTCCGACATTTACGGCGACTGATAGTCCGCTATCGCTGGCAAGCCAGCTCCCACAGTGATCGAGTCGTACACAGCGTTTGTGTACACCGCTAAACCTGTGGGAGCTGGCTTGCCAGCGATGGGGCCGGTTCAATCACCGCAAATCTTCAGCCTTTCAATTCCTTCAAATGCTTGTACACCGTCGCCCGCCCCATATTCAGCACATTGGCCACATAGTTCGAGGCGCTTTTGCCCTTGAACGCGCCTTCGGCGTGCAGCGCCAGCACCAGTTCGCGTTTGTGATCGCGGGTCAGCAGGTTCAGGCTCAGTTGCCGCTCGCGCAGCCAGGCGTGCAGGAACGTGTTGATGCGCTCCTGCCAGTCATCGCGAAACAGTGAATCCGGCTGCGGGATCAGTTTGCTCGGCGAGAGAAACAGATCCAGCGCAGCCTTGGCATTTTCGAACAGCGAAATATTCAGATTGATGCACAACACCGCCAGCGGCAGACCTTCGCGGTCGCGCAGCACGGTGCTCAGGCTGCGAATTTTCTGACCGTCCCAGTTGAGCTTTTCGTAGGGGCCGATGTTCCTGTCGCTGACATCCTCGCTGAGCATGTCCTCCAGTGATGACTCGTCGCCGATCTCGCGCTTGGACAGGTTGTTGGCAATGTAATCGACCTTCTGCGTGCGCAAGTCATGCAGCACCACTTCGGCGTGGGGGAAAAACAGTGTGGCGATGGCATCGGCGATGGCGCGGAAGTTATCCAGGGCCGGATCGAATTCGGGGGCGGTCATGACAGTGGAGCTCCAGGCAGCGTCAGCGCCCCCGTGAACAGGGGGCGCTGCGAGTTTGCCGCAATCCGTTGGGCGCGTCATCCGGATGGACGATCAGGCGAGACGGGCAGGGGAGAGCATGGCGCTGCTCAGACCGAACTGGCGCAGTTGTTCGGGCAGCGGCTGGCCGCGCACCAGCGCCGCACTGGCCTGGCCCATCGCCGGTGACGTCTGAATGCCATAACCGCCCTGCGCCGCGACCCAGAACAGTCCCGGAACTTGCGGATCAAAACCGCTGAGCAAGTCACCGTCGGCGACGAAACTGCGCAGACCGGCCCAGGTGCGGGTCGGGCGGCGGATGGTCAGCGTGGTGGCTTCTTCGATCTGGTAGATGCCCATGGCGATGTCCAGTTCTTCGGGCTGCACGTCGTGGGGCTCGACCGGGTCGGCGTTGGCCGGCGAGCCGAGGAACATGCCGGCGTCGGGCTTCATGTAGAACGATTCGTCGAGGCTGACCAGCATTGGCCAGTGGTGGATGTCGACGCCTTCGGGCCCGGCGAAGATGAACGCGGCGCGGCGTTTCGGTTGCAGGCCCAGGCATTTCGCGCCGGCCATTTCACCGACCTTGTCAGCCCATGCACCGGCGGCGTTGATGATCACCGGGGCGCTGAAGGTCTGGCCGTTGGTCTGCACCTGCCAGTGGCCTTCAGCGTCGCGGCTCAGCCCAAGCACCTGACAATCGGTATGCACTTCGCCGTTATTGCGGCGAATGCCACGCAAGTAGCCCTGATGCAGGGCATCGGTGTCGATGTCGCTGGCGCTCGGGTCGTAGATTGCACCGTGGACTTTTTCCCGGCGCAGGATCGGCATTCGGGCGCAGGCTTCGTCGGCTGTGAGTAATTGCATCTCCGGCACCGTGGCTTTGGCGCTGAGGTATTGGTTGTTCAGTTCGGCGGCATCCCCGGTGAAATCCACGGTCATTTCGCCGCGCGGGGTCAGCAGCGGATGCTCACAGAAACCGGCCGGCGGATGATCGAAAAACTCGCGACTGGCCTGTGTCAGTGCACGCACTTGCGGCGTGCCGTACGCGGCAGTGAACAGCGCGGCGGAGCGTCCGGTGGAGTGATAGGCCGGGTGCGACTCACGTTCGAGCACGATCACTTTGCCGTGCGGCGACAGCCAGAAACCGGTGGAGGCGCCGGCAATTCCGCCGCCGATGATGATGAAATCTGCCTGGCTCATGAAAAACTCCACGTTGAAATACAAAGTTGAAGTTGTCGCAGATCCTGTGGGAGCCGGGCTTGCCCGCGATGGCATCACTGCGGTTGTTCTGCAGAACCGCGGTGCCTGAATCGCGGGCAAGCCCGCTCCCACAGGGATCGTGGGATCAGTTACTTAAGTGATACACCGCATTGGCCAAAGCGATGTCTTCCAGACCCAGGCCAATCGAGCGGAAAAATACATGACGGTGGTAGTCGGGGCGCTGCACTTTTTCACTGAGCAGATCTGCCAGATCGCCAACGATCGAGTCCTTGCTCCAGGCATGCTGCTCGGCGGCAATCAACATCTCCCCCGCCGACCCCGGCGTGGTCAGACGATAGTCGCAGAACACCTGCATGTCGTTGAGGCTCTGCGGTGGTACTTCATGGGCGCGCGGGGCGTTGGTGCTGATCGAGGTGATCAGTGCCGGTTTGCTCAATGCGGCAGGATCGATCACCGGCCCTGCGGATGAAGTGCAGAGCATGATCACGTCGGCATCGGTGACAGCGGCTTCGCGGCTGGGCGCAATGGTCAGGTCGGGAGCGATGGCTTTCAGGAGTGCCTGGGTTTCAGCATCTTCCAGCAAGCTCGGTGAATAGACGCTGATGCTCTGCCAGTCGCGCAAGCTTTTCACGTAATGCAAATGCGCTTGGGCAACCTTGCCGCTGCCGATGATCGCCAGTCGTTTGGCATTTACCGGAGCGAGAGCATCGACTGCCACTGCGGTAGTCGCGGCAGTACGCGCTGTGGTCAGTTCTCCGGCATCACAGAGCAGCAACGGCTGGCCGGTTTTCATCGACATCAGCAGCGTCCACGCGGTCACCAGCGGGCCTTGCTCGCGAACGATGTACGGCGAAGTCTTCACCCCATACACACCGTCCTTGGCCAGCACACCCAGGTAATTGATGAAGTCGCCGGCGCCCTGCGGGAATTCCACCAGTTGCTGCGCCGGCTGTACAGCATGGCCAGCAGCGAGATCGCGGAACAGCTTGCGCAGGATTTGCGGTACGTCGATGCGCGCCAACAGCTCGCGGGCCTGGATGTGGTTGATCACGTAGGGCGTACTGAACATGGCAGGCTCCGAAGACAAAATCTAAACTAATTTTTCCATTATGGACTTTTAGTTTTCTCTCGCAAGCACCTGTTGAAACGCCGGGCGAAAAAAAAGCGCAGTCCGTTGCCGGCTGCGCTTTCTCTTTAATAGCGTCGCTTACTGCGGACGCTTGCGCTCAACCGCTCGCAGCAGATGCGTCGGCGGCGTTTCACAGCTGATCTTGCGACCGAGCTTCTCTTCGATGGACGGCAACTGGTAGGAGTCGTCTTCACCGGCGAAGCTGATCGATACACCATCGGCGCCGGCGCGACCGGTACGGCCGATACGGTGCACGTAGTCGTCCGGGACTTCCGGCAGGGTGAAGTTGATCACATGGCTGATGCCGTCGATGTGGATGCCGCGACCGGCCACATCGGTGGCCACCAGCACGCGAATCTTGCCTTCGCGGAAGCCTTCCAGGGTCTTGATGCGCTTGTGCTGCGGCACATCGCCGGACAGTTGCGCGGCGTTGATGCCATCGCGCACCAGACGCTCTTCGATACGGCGCACTTCGTCCTTGCGGTTGGCAAACACGATCACCCGCTCCCAGCCGTTATCGTTGACCAGGTTGTAGAGCAGTTTGTATTTGTCAGCGCCGGCCACCGCATAGATGTGCTGCTCGACGTTTTCGTTGGCGACGTTCTGCGACTCGATCTCGACGATCGACGGGTCGGTGGTCCATTGCTTGGCCAGGTTCATCACGTCTTCGGTGAAGGTCGCCGAGAACAGCAGGGTCTGGCGCTCGGACTTCGGCGGGGTCTGACGAATGATCTGCCGTACTTGCGGGATGAAACCCATGTCGAGCATACGGTCGGCTTCGTCCAGCACCATCACTTCGACCATGTCCAGGTGCACATCGCCGCGCTGGTTGAAGTCGAGCAGACGGCCCGGGGTCGCGACGAGGATGTCGCAGTGGCGTGCTTCGAGGTGCTTGAGCTGCTTGTCGAAGTCCATGCCGCCCACAAACGTCATGACGTTGAGGCCGGTGTACTTGGTCAGGTCGGCGGCGTCCTTGGCGATCTGCACCACCAGCTCACGGGTCGGCGCGATGATCAGCGCACGGGGTTCACCCATGTAGCGCTCTTTCGGCGGCGGCGTTTGCAGCAGTTGGGTGATGATCGAGATCAGGAACGCGGCGGTCTTGCCGGTGCCGGTCTGCGCGCGGCCGATGGCGTCTTTGCCGGCGAGGGTGAAACCCAGCACCTGCGCCTGGATCGGCGTGCAATACGGAAAGCCCAGGTCCTGGATGGCGTGCATCAGTTCCGGGGAGAGCTTGAAATCGTGGAAGCGGGTTTTGCCTTCCTGAGGCTCGACGACGAAGTCTTCGAGTTTCCACGGGATAACCGCGGCCTTGGGCTTGGGTTCGCGGCGTGGTCTGGCCGGTTTCGGTGCTTCGCTGCTGGCGCTTTCGGCGACTGGAGCAGCCGCTGGAGTGGCGACGGCGGCCGGTTTTGCCTCTTGTTTCGGAGCCGCTACGGTAGCGGGGCGGTCGGCCTGGCGGGCATCGCTGCGATGGCCGGGGGCGTGCGACGGCGCACTGGGAACTGGCGCGAGCTGCTCAGCCTCGCTTTTACCGAACATCTTCTTGAGTGCTTTGAGCACGGTCATCTCATCAATTGATTAAGGAATGTACGCCGGCCAGTGTAATGCAAGAATCGGGCGCGGCGTAGTGGGAGGGATCAAAGGCAGTTGCCGTGGCTGAAAACAGCCAGCGCGATCAGCGCAGGCGCTCGCTCAACCACACACCGATGTCGCGGATTTCTTCGGGTAACACTTCGTGCTCCATTGGGTATTCCTGCCATGTCACGGTGACACCATGGGCCTTCAGATACTCATAGGCGGTACGTCCCATGGAGTTCTGCACCACGTTGTCGAACTGACCGTGCAACGACAGGACCGGAATGCGCTGCTGGCTGGCAGACAACTCCAATTCTTCGCTGAACGTCGGCGCATACGTCGACAGTGCCAGTACGCCACCCAACGGTCCCTGCCATTTCAAGAAAGCGGTGTGAAAAACCACCGCGCCACCCTGGGAGAAACCGGCGAGGAAAATCCGCGAGGCGTCTATTCCGCTGGCGCGCTGTTCTTCGATCAATTCAATGATGCGATCCGCCGACGCTTCCAGCTCATCACGATCGATCGCCCGGGCCGGGCTCATGGCCTTGATGTCGTACCAGCTCGGCATGGCATATCCGCCATTAATGGTGACCGGGCGGGTCGGCGCCTGGGGCAGAACGAAGCGCGTGCTCAACAGGCTTTCCTGCAACGCTTCGGCCACTGGCAGAAAGTCGTAGCGGTCGGCACCCAGGCCGTGCAGCCATATCACGCAGGCGTCTGCGGGCTTAACAGGCTGAAGAATCAAGGGCTCGGTCATGGCTGCTCCAAATATGTGCGGGCGCTCTCATTAAGTGCGTGATTGGAGTGCGCGCCCGGTTGATCCGTTAAGAAGATGTCGCAAGGGTACAAGTTTTGCTATTGACCTGTCGCCCGATCAGTTCGGCATCCAGTGTGGTACGGGCTTTGCTATGGAGGACTTTGTACGAAGCGTCCTACGCGTGGCGGTAACACTATCAGTGTACGACTCGCGACGGGATAGCAACGAATCCGGTGATGGATGTTCGCCAATGGCCGCTACGGGCTTAGCGAACGTGACAGGGCTACAGCCCGTTCGGCCGATTGGTGAGAAGTGAGTTGTCCATGATGTGGATTTTCTCCTACTAGACTCATAGCGAAGGTCTTACGTCGGTTGACCCCAAAAAAAGCCAACACGGGTCAACAACGCCTCAAAAGGGTGCGACTGGACTCAAGCTCCGACACAACAAGAGCAAAACTGGAGGTTTGAATGAAGATGTTGAAATCCACTCTGGCAGTCGTGACTGCGGCAGCAGTACTCGGCGTCAGCGGGTTCGCTCAGGCGGGTGCAACCCTGGATGCCGTACAGAAGAAAGGTTTCGTGCAGTGTGGCGTGAGCGACGGTCTGCCGGGCTTCTCGGTTCCCGACGCTACCGGCAAGATCCTCGGCATCGACGCTGACGTCTGCCGCGCTGTGGCCGCTGCCGTATTCGGCGACGCGACCAAGGTCAAGTTCAGTCAGTTGAACGCCAAGGAGCGCTTCACCGCGCTGCAATCCGGCGAGATCGACATTCTGTCGCGCAACACCACCATGACCAGCTCCCGTGACGCGGGCATGGGCCTGAAATTCCCGGGCTTCATTACCTACTATGACGGCATCGGCTTCCTGGTAAACAACAAGCTGGGCGTGAAGAGTGCCAAAGAGCTGGACGGTGCAACCATCTGCATCCAGGCCGGTACCACCACCGAACTGAACGTTTCCGACTACTTCCGCGGCAACGGTCTGAAATACACCCCGATCACTTTCGACACCTCCGATGAAAGCGCCAAGTCGCTGGAATCCGGTCGTTGCGACGTGCTGACCTCCGACAAATCGCAACTGTTCGCCCAGCGCAGCAAGCTGGCTTCGCCGAAGGACTACGTGGTTCTGCCGGAAACCATTTCCAAAGAGCCACTGGGCCCGGTCGTACGTAACGGCGACGACGAGTGGCTGGCCATCGTCCGTTGGGTCGGCTACGCGCTGCTCAACACCGAGGAAGCCGGCATCACCTCGAAGAACGTCGAAGCTGAAGCCAAGTCGACCAAGAACCCGGACGTCGCCCGTATGCTCGGTGCTGACGGCGAGTACGGCAAGGACCTGAAACTGCCGAAGGACTGGGTCGTGCAGATCGTCAAACAAGTCGGCAACTACGGCGAAATCTTCGAGAAAAACCTCGGCAAGAGCACTCCGCTGGAAATCGACCGTGGCCTGAACGCCCTGTGGAACAACGGCGGCATTCAGTACGCACCACCAGTGCGCTAATGGTTCTATCACCCGGCGGGCCAACCGCCGGGTGATGTTCTGTTCCATTTCTTGCGGGGCACTTCATGCAAAATTCAATCGGCGCACCAAAGCAGAGGCTCAGCCTCAGCGATCCACGAGTGCGTGCGTGGCTATTCCAGATCATCACCGTTGTGGCGGTGGTCTCGCTGGGCTGGTACTTGTTCGACAACACGCAAACCAACCTTCAGCACCGGGGCATTACCTCCGGTTTCGGCTTTCTGGAGCGCAGTGCCGGGTTCGGCATCGCTCAACACCTGATCGACTACACGGAAGCGGACAGCTATGCCCGCGTCTTTGTCATCGGTTTGCTCAACACCCTGTTGGTGACAGTGATCGGCGTGATTCTGGCGACGATCCTCGGTTTCATCATCGGTGTGGCGCGGCTGTCGCAGAACTGGATCATCAGCAAACTGGCGACGGTGTACGTGGAAGTTTTCCGCAACATTCCGCCGCTGCTGCAAATCCTGTTCTGGTACTTCGCGGTGTTCCTGACCATGCCGGGGCCGCGCAACAGCCATAACTTCGGCGACACCTTCTTCGTCAGCAGCCGTGGCCTGAACATGCCGGCAGCGTTGGCGGCTGATGGCTTCTGGGCTTTTTTCGGCAGCGTCGTGGTGGCGATCATCGCGACCGTGCTGATGTGCCGTTGGGCCAACAAGCGCTTTGAAGAAACCGGCGTACCGTTCCACAAGTTCTGGACGGGGCTGGCGATCATGTTGCTGATCCCGACCTTGTGCGCACTGATCTTCGGCGCACCGCTGCACTGGGAAATGCCCAAGTTGCAGGGCTTCAACTTCGTCGGTGGCTGGGTACTGATCCCTGAACTGCTCGCGTTGACCCTGGCCTTGACTGTTTACACGGCAGCGTTTATCGCCGAGATCGTCCGTTCGGGGATCAAGTCGGTCAGCCACGGCCAGACCGAAGCGGCCCGTTCCCTAGGTCTGCGCAACGGCCCGACCCTGCGCAAGGTGATCATCCCGCAAGCCCTGCGCGTGATCATTCCGCCGCTGACCAGCCAATACCTGAACCTGGCGAAAAACTCCTCGCTGGCGGCCGGTATCGGTTACCCGGAAATGGTCTCGCTGTTCGCCGGCACGGTACTCAACCAGACCGGTCAGGCGATCGAGGTGATTGCGATCACCATGAGCGTGTACCTGGCGATCAGTATCAGCATTTCCCTGCTGATGAACTGGTACAACAAGCGCATTGCGCTGATCGAGCGGTAAGGAAAAGCGCATGAGTACTCATACTTTCAAACCCGACATGCCCCCACCGAACAGCAGCATCGGCGTGGTGGCGTGGATGCGCGCGAACATGTTCTCCAGCTGGCTCAACACCCTGTTGACCCTGTTTGCGTTCTACCTGATCTACCTCGTGGTGCCACCGATCCTCAGCTGGGCGATTGTCGATGCCAACTGGGTCGGCACCACCCGCGCCGACTGCACCAAGGAAGGCGCCTGCTGGGTATTCATTCAGCAGCGATTCGGCCAGTTCATGTACGGCTACTATCCGCCGGAACTGCGCTGGCGCGTGGACCTGACCGTGTGGCTGGCGGTCATCGGCGCGGCGCCTTTGTTTATCTCGCGTGTACCGCGTAAAGCGATATACGGGCTGAGTTTCCTGGTGCTGTACCCGATCATTGCTTTCATCCTGCTGCACGGCGGCTTCGGCCTGACCAACGTGGCGACCAGCCAATGGGGCGGCCTGATGCTGACCCTGGTGATCGCCACTGTCGGTATCGCCGGCGCCCTGCCGCTGGGGATTGTGCTGGCGCTGGGACGACGCTCGAACATGCCAGCGATTCGTGTGGTCTGCGTGACCTTCATTGAGTTCTGGCGCGGTGTGCCGTTGATCACGGTGCTGTTCATGTCCTCGGTGATGCTGCCGCTGTTCCTGCCCGAAGGCATGAACTTCGACAAGCTGCTGCGGGCGCTGATCGGCGTGATCCTGTTCCAGTCGGCCTATGTGGCCGAAGTGGTGCGCGGCGGTCTGCAAGCGATCCCCAAGGGTCAGTACGAAGCGGCTGCAGCGATGGGCCTCGGTTACTGGCGTTCGATGGGCCTGGTGATCCTGCCGCAAGCCCTGAAGCTGGTCATTCCCGGCATCGTCAACACGTTCATTGCGCTGTTCAAGGACACCAGTCTGGTGATCATCATCGGCCTCTTTGACCTGCTCAACAGCGTCAAGCAAGCCGCTGCCGATCCGAAATGGCTGGGCATGGCCACCGAAGGCTACGTGTTCGCCGCCCTGGTGTTCTGGATTTTCTGTTTTGGTATGTCGCGCTATTCCATGCATCTGGAACGCAAGCTCGACACTGGCCACAAGCGTTAGGAGTTCTCTGTAAATGAGCGAAGCAAGCAAAAAGCCAGTGGGCCCTGAAGGCATTATTCAGATGCAGGGCGTCAACAAGTGGTACGGCCAGTTCCACGTGCTGAAAGACATCAACCTCAACGTCAAACAGGGCGAGCGTATCGTCCTGTGCGGCCCGTCTGGTTCCGGCAAGTCGACCACCATTCGTTGCCTCAATCGTCTGGAGGAACACCAGCAGGGCCGCATTGTGGTCGATGGTGTGGAACTGACCAACGACCTCAAGCAGATCGAAGCGATCCGCCGCGAAGTCGGCATGGTGTTCCAGCACTTCAACCTGTTCCCGCACCTGACCATTTTGCAGAACTGCACCCTGGCGCCGATGTGGGTACGCAAGATGCCCAAGCGCAAGGCCGAGGAAATCGCCATGCATTATCTGGAACGCGTACGCATTCCGGAGCAGGCGCATAAATTCCCGGGGCAACTGTCCGGCGGTCAGCAGCAGCGTGTGGCGATCGCCCGCGCCCTGTGCATGAAACCGAAAATCATGCTGTTCGATGAACCGACTTCAGCGCTCGATCCGGAGATGGTGAAAGAGGTGCTGGACACCATGATCGGTCTGGCCGAAGACGGCATGACCATGCTCTGTGTGACTCACGAAATGGGCTTTGCCCGCACCGTGGCGAACCGCGTGATCTTCATGGACAAGGGCGAAATCGTTGAGCAGGCGGCGCCGAATGACTTCTTCGACAATCCGCAGAATGAGCGGACGAAGTTGTTCTTGAGTCAGATATTGCATTGATGGTTGGTCGTTAAAAACAAACCCGGCCTTGTGCCGGGTTTTTTACCTTTGCTGTTCAGGACATGGTCAGCGTTTCGTGTTCTTTGTGAACTGTATCCTTGAATCCTCGCAAATCTGCTCCTTCGCCCAAAGCGCGCGCATCGGTGAGGAGGTGTGGGTGACGATCAAGCAGGCGCATCAGCACTATCAGGGCTTTCGGTGGGAGCGAGTCGCCGCGTTCATATCGTGAAAACGCATTGTGCCCGCCACCTGACAACAACAGCACCGCTTCCTTCTGTGACAGATGCAGCTTGCGGCGGATGCGCTTCATCTCGTTACCGATCATCTGTCGGCCGGCAATGACGAGTTCGTCACTCGCATTCGAGTAGCGTAATGCGCTATCGGGGTCGAATATGACTTCCCCGCATGCCTGACACTCCCATCCAGACAAATCATCAAGACGACGCTCCATGCCTTTTACGCTCATGGTTTCAGCACGACATTCAAAGTGCCGCATTCCTTCAGGTGCTCCGCAACTGAAGCATTGTTTCGTGTTCATGGGTTTTTCTCCTTGAAGGAGATCACCGGAGGTTCACCGCCTGAGCAATAAGTGACCTTGATGTAAATCTCCAGATCATGCGAAGTGATGTGATACACGTCTTGCCAAACCCGATGGTCGCCATAGGTCGTCATCGATTTGTACAGCATCCTGTTTTGCAGTTCGAAAACGACGTCCTGCATTTCCTTGAGGCTCAGGCCCATGTCTCGACCGCTTTTGCGTGCAGTCCTGGTAAATGCGTTTATTCCGAGCCTTCTGACATCCTCCTTGATCACCGCCAAGTTGTAGTGGGGTGTATTTTTCTCCATAAAAAATCTTGAACCTTTCCCTAAAATTACCCTTAAAGGGTAATTTTGACCAATCGAAAATCCCGCTCCATGTGTCTCCGATTGACCCTAGGAGGTTGCCGTCCTACGTGGGTCTGACTAACATGTCGGAAAATTCATCCTATGATTGGATGAAAGGGCGAATCCTATGTCAGACATTTCTCCACTCATCAAACGATCTCTGGTCGATCAGGCCTTGGACCAGCTCCGTCAGCGCATCAACAGCGGTGCCTGGCAGGTTGGCGAGCGGTTGCCGACCGAGCCCGAGCTGTGCGCCGAGCTGGGCATCAGCCGTAACACCGTGCGTGAAGCCATGCGCGTATTGGCGTTTTCCGGATTGATCGACATCCGTCAGGGCGACGGCAGTTACTTGCGCGCAGTCGTCGATCCCATGGACACGCTCAAGGCGCTGTCCAGGTGTTCGCTGGATCAGGCGCGGGAAACCCGGCACATCCTCGAAGTCGAGGCCATTGGCCTGGCGGCATTGCGCCGCACCGATGAGGACCTCGCCGCATTGCGTGAGGCGCTTGGCACCAGCGGCAGCCACTATCACGGCGATCTCGACACTTACATCGCTTGCGATCTGGTGTTCCACCGCCGCTTGGTCGATGCCGCGCACAACCCGACCCTCAGCGAGCTCTATCGCTATTTCTCCAGCATCGTCGGCGCGCAATTGCGCCAAACCCTGAACATCGTCCCGCGCCGTCAGGAAGTGTTCGACCTGCACATCGAGTTGCTCGATGCGGTCGAACAACGTGACCCGGAACGGGCCAAAGCTTTATCCAGGCAGTTGATAAATGAACCTTGAAACCGAGAAGTCCATGTCCCGCAGTGAGATATCCACAACCCCGAAGCTTGAAGAGCTGCTGATCGATGCCGAGGCCGATGACGAGGAGGTGCAGCAAAGCCATCCGTTGGTGCGGCGCCCGTGGTTGCTGCTGTTGGGGCTGATTCTGGTGGCACTGAACCTGCGTCCGGCGCTGTCGAGCATGGCGCCGCTGCTCAGTGACGTCTCGAAAAGTCTCGGTCTGTCCGCCGCTCAGGCCGGTTTGCTGACCACGTTGCCGGTACTGTGCCTGGGGCTGTTCGCCCCGCTGGCGCCGATTCTGGCGCGGCGCTTCGGTGCCGAGCGCGTAGTGTTGGGCATTCTGCTGACACTCGCGGGCGGCATTATCCTGCGCAGCAACTTCGGTGAAATCGGTCTGTTTGCCGGCAGCGTGCTGGGCGGCGCGAGCATCGGCATCATCGGCGTATTGCTGCCGGGCATCGTAAAACGCGACTTTGCCAAACACGCCGGCACCATGACCGGTGTCTACACCATGGCCTTGTGTCTGGGCGCAGCGATGGCGGCGGGTTCGAGCGTGCCGCTGAGCGAACATTTCGATCACAGCTGGGCCATGGGACTCGGTTTCTGGGTGATTCCAGCGCTGGTGGCGGCGGTGTTCTGGCTGCCGCAAGTCGGGCAGAAACACGGTGCACATAACGTCGCCTATCGCGTGCGCGGTCTGCTGCGTGATCCGCTGGCCTGGCAGGTGACCTTGTACATGGGCCTGCAATCGTCGCTGGCCTACATCGTGTTCGGCTGGTTGCCGTCGATCCTGATCGGTCGTGGTCTGACGCCGACTCAAGCGGGTCTGGTGCTGTCCGGCTCGGTGATCATCCAGCTCGCCAGTTCGCTCGCCGCACCGTGGCTGGCGACTCGCGGCAAGGATCAGCGCCTGGCGATCGTCGTGGTGATGGCGCTGACCCTCGGTGGCCTGTTCGGTTGCCTGTACGCGCCAATCGAAGGCCTGTGGGGCTGGGCGATTTTGCTGGGGCTGGGGCAAGGCGGTACGTTCAGCCTGGCGCTGACTCTGATCGTGCTGCGCTCGCGGGATTCTCACGTCGCGGCGAACCTGTCGAGC
Organism: Pseudomonas sp. FW305-7; assembly: GCF_058786735.1. NCBI lineage: Bacteria > Pseudomonadati > Pseudomonadota > Gammaproteobacteria > Pseudomonadales > Pseudomonadaceae > Pseudomonas > Pseudomonas sp. FW305-7. Next base: position 8,826 of record NZ_JBYSZA010000003.1, on the reverse strand, counting down.
ATGTCTCAGGGCTTCGGCTACACGCTCGCGTCGATGGGGCCGTTTGCGGTTGGCATCGTGCATGACTGGACTGGCGGCTGGAATGCGGTGGGCTGGATCTTCGGCATTATTGGTACCGGTGCGATCATTGCCGGCCTCGGTGCCGGGCGTGCGCTGTACGTGCAGGTGCAAAGCGAGAAGATTTAAACACCGCTTACCAGTGTGGGAGCGAGCCTGCTCGCGAAGGCAATTGAGCATTCAACATCTGTGTTGACTGACACACCGCTTTCGCGAGCAGGCTCGCTCCCACACCGGATGTGTGCACTCCGGGTATTCGCTGCGCGAATGCCGATAGTGTTTCGGGACGTTGCAGATTATCGTGATGGCCATCTGTACATTTCCGGAGGTTGCCCATGAGTGAAGCCCACGCCGCGTTGATCACCCGTTTCTACCAGGCCTTCCAGCGCCTCGATGCCGAAGGCATGGCCGCGTGCTACACCGATGACGTGGTCTTCAGCGATCCGGCCTTCGGCCAGTTGCGCGGGCGCGATGCCGGCGACATGTGGCGCATGCTCACCACTCGGGCAAAAGACTTCTCGCTGACCTTCGACAACGTCCGCGCCGACGAGCGCAGCGGCGGCGCCCATTGGGTGGCAACTTATCTGTTCAGTCAGACCGGCAACGTCGTGATCAACGATATCCAGGCGCGCTTCGTCTTCCGTGACGGCAAGATCTGCGAACACCATGACCACTTCGATCTGTGGCGCTGGTCGCGTCAGGCCTTGGGTTTCAAAGGCCTGCTGCTGGGCTGGACGCCACTGGTGCGCAACGCCGTCCGTGCCCAGGCACTGAAGGGACTGAAGGCATTTCAGGCCGGTCGCTGATAAGATCGCGGCCTGTTTCCTACACGCCTTGATCCCGAAGTGACCAGCCTTAGCGAAAAATCTGTCGATGTTGCCGAACCGGTGAGCAAGTCCTGGTTCGTCTACCTCGTTCGTGCGGCCAACGGCTCGTTGTATTGCGGGATCAGTGACGATCCCGTGCGTCGTTTCGCCAAGCACCAGAGCGGCAAAGGTGCACGGTTCTTCCTCTCCAGCCCGGCCATGGCGCTGGTCTACACCGAGCTGTGCCGAGACAAGAGCGACGCGCTGCGCCAGGAACGGCTGATCAAAAAACTGCGCAAGAGCGCCAAGGAATGTCTGGTCGCGTCTTATCAATCTGACTGATTGGTTCCCATCAGCCAGATCTGTAGGCTGCTAAGTAAATGCGCGCTAAGCTGCCGACTCACTATCTGAGCGGCGGAGCCGAGCATGTCCGAGTTGATTCTGCACCACTACCCGACCTCCCCATTTGCCGAAAAGGCCCGCCTGCTGTTGGGTTTCAAAGGCTTGTCCTGGCGTTCGGTGCATATCTCGCCGGTGATGCCGAAGCCGGATCTGACGGCCCTGACCGGCGGTTATCGCAAGACCCCGGTGCTGCAGATCGGTGCCGACATCTACTGCGACACATCGTTGATCGCCCGTCGTCTGGAGCAGGAAAAGGCATTGCCGGCGTTCTTCCCCGAAGGTCAGGAAATGACCAGCGCCAGTTTCGCGGCGTGGGCCGATTCGGTGGTGTTCCAGCATGCGGTCAGCCTGGTGTTTCAGCCTGAGTCAGTGGCGGTCCGTTTCGGCAAGCTGCCGCCGGAAGCGATCAAGGCGTTCATTGCCGACCGTGCCGGTCTGTTCAGTGGCGGCAGTGCCACCCGGCTGTCGGCTGAACAGGCCAAGCATCAATGGCCAACGATCATGGCGCGCCTGGAGCAGCAGTTGCAGCGCGAGCAGGGCGACTTCCTGTTTGGTGAGCCGTCGATTGCTGACTTCGCGCTGGCGCATCCATTGTGGTTCCTCAAAGCGACTCACGTGACCGCGCCGCTGGTGGATGAGTATCCGGCTGTTTCGGCCTGGTTGGGTCGTGTGCTGGGTTTTGGCCACGGTGCGGCGAGCGAGATGACCTCGGAAGAGGCGTTGGAGGTTGCGCATAATGCGACACCGGCGGCGTTGCCGGATGAGCAGTTCGTCGATCCGAACGGCTTCAAGGCTGGGCAGCAAGTGGCGATTGCCGCGACGGATTACGGGGTTGATCCGGTGGTGGGTGAGTTGCTGTTTGCCGGCCGTGAAGAGCTGATCCTGCGCCGTGAAGACGAGCGTGGCGGTGTGGTGCATGTGCACTTCCCGCGCTTCGGCTTCCGTATCGAAGCACGCTGATCAGCAAGTCGAATCTGACCTGGTGGTGAGAGGAGCAATTGTGGCGAGGGTATTTATCCCCGATCGGCTGCGCAGCAGGCGCTAATCCTGTCAATGCGCATTGCGGCTGAAAAGCTGGGGCCGCTTTGCTGCCCATCGGGGATAAATCCCCTCGCCACAGGGGAGTGCGTTATTTCAGGGCGGCGAGGATTTCGTCCGGGTCAAACCCGCGAATCAATGTCCCGTTGACGTCAATCAACGGAATCCCGCGCCCGCCCAATGCCTCATACGCCTTGCGCGCTTCAGCATCCTTCTCGATATCGAACTCCTTGAAAGGAATCCCCTTGCTGTCGAGAAAGCGCTTGGTCTGCTTGCAGTAGCCACACCAGTCGGTGGCATAGAGCACAACATTGGCTTGAGCCCGCGTCTGCTCCGCGACCATCTGCGACGGATTAAACACCCGCTCGATCTTGCCCCAGTTCTGATAGACCACGACCACCAGCAGAACCAGCGCGACCTTCTTCAGCACATTGCCGAGCATCAGTTGCGGCGCTTCAGCTGATCGGTCAGCGAAGTCGGTAGGCCTTTGATCACCAGGGTGCCAGCCTCTTCGTCGTACTCGATCTTCGAGCCCAGCAGATGCGCTTCGAAACTGATCGACAGGCCTTCGGCGCGGCCGGTGAAGCGACGGAACTGGTTGAGGGTGCGCTTATCCGCCGGGATCTCTGGCGACAGGCCGTAGTCCTTGTTGCGGATGTGATCGTAAAAAGCTTTCGGGCGCTCTTCGTCGATCAGCTCCGAGAGCTCTTCCAGGCCCATCGGCTCGCCGAGCTTGGCCTGGCTGCTGGCGTAATCCACCAAGGTCTTGGTTTTCTCGCGGGCGGAGTCTTCCGGCAGATCTTCGCTCTCGACGAAGTCACTGAAGGCCTTGAGCAAGGTACGGGTCTCGCCCGGGCCGTCGACGCCTTCCTGGCAACCGATGAAGTCGCGGAAGTACTCCGACACCTTCTTGCCGTTCTTGCCCTTGATAAACGAAATGTATTGCTTGGACTGCTTGTTGTTCTGCCATTCGGAGACATTGATCCGCGCCGCCAGGTGCAACTGACCGAGGTCGAGGTGGCGCGACGGGGTCACGTCCAGCTCATCGGTGACGGCCACACCTTCGCTGTGGTGCAGCAGGGCGATCGCCAGGTAATCGGTCATGCCTTGCTGGTAGTGGGCGAACAGCACGTGGCCACCGACCGACAGGTTCGATTCTTCCATCAGCTTCTGCAGGTGCTCGACGGCGACTTTGCTGAACGCGGTGAAGTCGCGGCCGCCCTCCATGTACTCCTTCAGCCAGCCGCTGAACGGGAACGCACCGGATTCCGGGTGGAACAGGCCCCAGGCTTTGCCCTGTTTGGCGTTATAGCTCTCGTTGAGGTCGGCGAGCATGTTCTCGATGGCTGCAGACTCGGCCAGTTCCGTGTCACGGGCGTGCAGAACTGCGGGCGTGCCGTCGGGTTTTTTGTCGATCAGGTGGACGATGCAATGACGGATCGGCATGGGCTTCTCGGCTGTTGGAAGGGAGGAGGGCAGGCTCCCCCGAAAAAGCGCCCAGTGTACCGCAACCACTGGTTTTGGCGCGGGGTGAAGGGCAAATCCGGGGCGGGTAGCAGCCCTTATGCAGTTTTTTACCGATTTAGAGCAATAAACCTGACCAAATGGGTAGCTAGAGGCGGATATTTCCCCGTCTCTGTGCTAGTTTTGCCCGGTCTTACGCGAAGTCACTGCGTTAAGCGTGCAATCAGCATTTGTCAGGTCGAACCAAACCCTGATTTCGGTATCTATAACCCGACTCGTCGTGGTTATCGCCGAGGGTGCCAGATCCAGAAGATCGGGCTCGATGGCTGACACTGCACTCTGCAATCCATATGAATTTGATAGGGAAGGAACACTACATGGCTCTTACTAAAGACCAACTGATCGCCGACATCGCTGAAGCTATCGACGCGCCGAAAACCACCGCGCGTAACGCTCTGGACCAACTGGGCCAAATCGTTGCCGATCAGCTGGAAAACGGCGGCGAAATCACCTTGCCAGGTATCGGCAAGCTGAAAGTGACCGAGCGTCCTGCCCGCACTGGCCGTAACCCTTCGACTGGCGCTGCCATCGAAATCCCTGCAAAGAAAGTGATCAAGCTGGTTGTGGCCAAAGGCCTGACCGACGCTGTGAACAAGTAAGACGCAGCGATAAAAAAACCGTGCTCCGGAGCGATCCGGGCACGGTTTTTTTGTGTCTGCGATTTGGCGATGCACGCTCAACCTTTGTAGGAGCGAGCCTGCTCGCGAAAGCGGTGGGTCAGTCACCTTGAATGTCGACTGATATATCGCTATTGCGAGCAGGCTCGCTCCTACAGGGGGCTGCGCTGCGTTAGCGGGTCCAGCGCTCGCGGCGCCAGATCTGCTGTTCGGACTTGGTCTGGAAGGTCCAGGCGACGAAGCGGCTCTGTTTCTGTCCTTGAGACATCTCAACAACTTGACTTTCCAGTACACCGGCCTTTTTCAGCGCCGTTTCGATGGCTGGCAGGTTCGAGGCTTTCGACACCAGGGTGCTGAACCACAGTACTTTGTGCTGGAAGTTCGCGCTCTCGGCGATCAGTTGCGTCACGAAGCGTGCTTCGCCCCCTTCACACCACAACTCGGCCGACTGCCCACCGAAGTTCAGTACCGGCAGTTTGCGTTTCGGGTCAGCCTTGCCCAGTGCGCGCCATTTACGCTCGCTGCCCTTGGTCGCTTCGTCCATCGAAGCGTGGAACGGCGGGTTGCACATGGTCAGGTCAAAGCGTTCGCCCGGCTCCAGCAGACCAATCAGGATGTGCTTGCGGTTCTCCTGTTGGCGCAGCTTGATGACCTTGTTCAGGTCGTTGGACTGGACGATGGCCGTGGCAGCGGCAACGGCTGTCGGGTCGATTTCCGAGCCAAGGAAGTGCCAGCGGTATTCGCTGTTACCGATCAGCGGATAAACGCAGTTGGCGCCCATGCCGATGTCCAGCACGTTGACGATCGCGCCGCGCGGGACCTTGCCGTCGTTCATGCTGGCCAGCAGGTCGGCGAGGAAGTGCACGTAATCGGCACGGCCCGGCACTGGCGGGCAGAGGTAATCAGCCGGGATGTCCCAATGCTGAATGCCATAGAACGACTTGAGCAGCGCCCGGTTGAACACCCGTACCGCGTCCGGACTGGCGAAGTCGATGCTTTCCTTGCCATACGGATTGATGATCACGAATTTCGCCAGTTCTGGCGTGGTCTTGATCAGCGCCGGGAAGTCGTAACGACCCTGATGGCGATTGCGCGGGTGCAGGCTGGCCTTTTCACGCGGTTCAACGGCTTTGGCCGGGGTCGCGGAGTCAGGTTTCTTGCGCGCAGGTTTGGGTGTGCGGGGGGCGGTCATGGGCGTGGTCGATTCGGGTATGGCTGAAAGTGGCGGGTATTGTCCCACATCCAGCCGCTGTGAACGTAATGCAAAGAACACCGAGGAGCCTGTGGGAGCCGGCTTGCCCGCGATGGCGGTGTATCAGTCGACATAAATGTCGCCTGACCCGACGCTATCGCGGACAAGCCCGCTCCCACAGGGTTCTTCGGTGGCTGTGAAATTGCAGAAACAAAAAAAGGAGGCCAATGTGGCCTCCCTTTTTCATCGCGGCTTGCCCTTACAGGCTGGAAATCCGCGCGTGCTGCTCGGCCAGTTTGCCCAAGGCCTGTTCAGCCTCGGCCAGTTTGGCGCGTTCCTTCTCGATGACTTCGGCCGGGGCCTTGTCAACGAAACCGGCGTTGGACAGTTTGCCGCCAACACGCTGGACTTCGCCCTGCAGACGCAGGATTTCCTTGTCCAGACGCGCAAGCTCGGCGCCCTTATCGATCAGACCGGCCATTGGCACCAATACTTCCATCTCGCCAACCAGGGCGGTAGCGGACAGTGGCGCTTCTTCGCCGGCCGCCAGAACGGTGATCGATTCCAGGCGCGCCAGCTTCTTCAGCAGCGCTTCGTTCTCGGTCAGGCGACGCTGGTCTTCAGCGCTGACGTTTTTCAGGTAGATCGGCAGCGGTTTGCCCGGGCCGATGTTCATTTCGCCACGGATGTTGCGCGTGCCGAGCATCAGGCCCTTGAGCCATTCGATGTCGTCTTCGGCCGCCGGATCGATGCGCTCTTCGTTGGCCACTGGCCAAGGTTGCAGCATGATCGTCTTGCCCTGAATGCCGGCCAGCGGCGCGATGCGCTGCCAGATTTCTTCAGTGATGAACGGCATGAACGGATGCGCAAGACGCAGTGCCACTTCCAGTACGCGAACCAGCGTACGGCGGGTGCCGCGCTGACGTTCAACCGGAGCGTTTTCGTCCCACAGCACAGGCTTGGACAGTTCCAGGTACCAGTCGCAATACTGGTTCCAGATGAACTCGTACAGCGCTTGCGCGGCGAGGTCGAAACGGAACTGATCGAGTTGACGGGTCACTTCGGCTTCAGTGCGTTGCAGTTGCGAGATGATCCAGCGATCCGCCAGCGACAGCTCGTAGGCTTCGCCGTTCTGGCCGCAGTCTTCGCCCTTGTCCAGAACATAACGCGCGGCGTTCCAGATCTTGTTGCAGAAGTTGCGATAGCCTTCGACGCGGCCCATGTCGAACTTGATGTCGCGACCGGTGGACGCCAGCGAGCAGAAGGTGAAACGCAGGGCGTCGGTGCCGTAGCTGGCGATACCGTCGGCGAACTCGTCGCGGGTCTGCTTCTCGATCTTCTTCGCCATTTTCGGCTGCATCATGCCCGAGGTGCGTTTTTGCACCAGCGCTTCAAGCTCGATACCGTCGATGATGTCCAGCGGGTCAAGGACGTTGCCCTTGGACTTGGACATCTTCTGGCCTTGGCCATCACGCACCAGACCGTGTACATAAACGGTCTTGAACGGCACCTGCGGCGTGCCGTCCTCGTTCTTGATCAGGTGCATCGTCAGCATGATCATCCGGGCAACCCAGAAGAAAATGATGTCGAAACCGGTGACCAGCACGTCGGTGGAGTGGAATTTCTTCAGGAACTCGGTCTTTTCCGGCCAGCCGAGGGTGGAGAACGTCCACAGGCCCGCGCTGAACCAGGTGTCGAGCACGTCGTTGTCCTGTTGCAGCGCAACGTCCGGGCCGAGGTTGTGCTTGGCACGCACTTCGGCTTCGTCGCGGCCGACGTAGACCTTGCCCGACTCGTCGTACCAGGCCGGAATCCGGTGGCCCCACCACAACTGACGGCTGATGCACCAGTCCTGGATGTCGCGCATCCACGAGAAGTACATGTTTTCGTACTGCTTGGGCACGAACTGGATACGGCCGTCTTCAACGGCAGCAATCGCCGGCTCAGCCAACGGCTTGGTCGACACGTACCACTGGTCGGTCAGCCACGGCTCGATGACGGTGCCGGAGCGGTCGCCTTTCGGCACTTTCAGGTTGTGATCGTCGACGCTGACCAACAGGCCGGCGGCGTCAAACGCAGCGACGATCTGCTTGCGCGCTTCGAAGCGCTCGAGACCGGCGTATTCAGCCGGGATCTTGCCGTCGACGCTGTCGTTCAGCGTGCCGTCGAGGTTGAACACCTGCGCCGCAGGCAGCACGTTGGCGTTCTTGTCGAAGATGTTCAGCAGCGGCAGGTTGTGGCGCTTGCCGACTTCGTAGTCGTTGAAATCGTGGGCCGGGGTGATTTTCACGCAACCGGTGCCGAATTCAGGATCGCAATAATCGTCGGCAATGATCGGGATGCGGCGGCCAACCAGTGGCAGCTCGACAAACTTGCCGATCAGGGCTTTGTAGCGCTCGTCGTTCGGGTTAACCGCGACGGCGGAGTCGCCGAGCATGGTTTCCGGACGAGTGGTCGCGACGATCAGGAAATCGTTGCCTTCAGCGGTTTTCGCGCCGTCGGCCAGCGGGTACTTCAGATTCCACAGGAAACCTTTCTCGTCGTGGTTTTCCACTTCGAGATCGGAAATCGCCGTGTGCAATTTGGTGTCCCAGTTGACCAGGCGCTTGCCGCGATAGATCAGGCCGTCTTCGTGCAGGCGCACGAACGCTTCTTTAACCGCTTCCGAGAGGCCGTCGTCCATGGTGAAGCGCTCGCGGCTCCAGTCTACGGACGAGCCGAGGCGACGGATCTGCCGGCTGATGTTGCCGCCCGACTGATCCTTCCACTCCCAGACTTTCTCGAGGAATTTCTCGCGGCCCAGGTCATGACGGTTCTGGCCGGTGGCTTCCAGTTGACGCTCCACCAGCATCTGCGTAGCGATACCGGCGTGGTCGGTGCCCGGCTGCCACAGGGTGTTGCGACCCTGCATGCGGCGGAAACGGATCAGGGCGTCCATGATCGCGTTGTTGAAACCGTGACCCATGTGCAGGCTGCCGGTGACGTTCGGCGGCGGGATCATGATGGTGTAGGAATCGCCCGCGCCTTGCGGTGCGAAATAGTTCTCGGACTCCCAGGTGTTGTACCAGGAAGTTTCAATGGCGTGCGGCTGGTAGGTCTTATCCATGCGCGGCGGGACCCTATTGGCATTTATTCAGGAAAAGCCGGGAAGTATAGCGGGGCATGGGGCCGAGGGCGAGCGGGGGAGGGG